>DASXYW010000112.1:0-32180 GCA_036502265.1 Steroidobacteraceae bacterium
GGAAAAGCGGCATCAACGGTCGAAGCAATGCTTCGATCGCATCGATCAGTGCTGCTCCCTGGGCTTCCCTGTTATCCAATCAATGTCCTGTGGCGGACCCGTTTTTTGTTGCCACTTAAGGTAAATTGCACCGGCCCTTATGTCAATTGAATATATGTTGCGTCGGTAGCGTATAAGTACCTGATTTCCATTATTTTATTTACATAATTCCGATCTTAACTGTGACTCCCATCACAGTGGCGCTGCCAGCACGCGTTCGTATTGTTGCACTGACGCGACGAACCCGCTCACTGCCGCGCTTCACCGCATCGGAGGCAATTCCCGATCTGCGGGCTGCAAGCGGCCCGAGGGGTTTCTACGTGAGAAGTCGTTAAGTCTTCGTAGGGTGAATTTTTAGAGAAGAAATGTCCGTCGACTGATTGCATCCGCGCGGTGAAGTGTGCGCGCTCGCGACGAGTCTCGAAGACATGAAGTACATGGTGCCAAATTCGAATTGCAATACGCTCGTGGTAATAGAGCGCCTCCCGCGCACTGAGCGAAGTTGGATGGGCCAAGGAAAACCCGGACTCCGTCGGCTTGGGTGTTGTCTGCCGGCTGTGCTCGTATTCTCCTGGCACATCGGCCGCGCTGCCGATGTCGATAGGGCGGAGGCGGCCGAAACAGCCGGGCCACCAGCCCCGTCGAGCCACTGGCCAATGCTGGTGGCAGCTCAATACACCTTTGTCGACCAGAACCAGTCGCGTCTGCGCTCTCCCTATTCCGGCCCGCTGAGCCTTAATCCCGACGGCGGCACCGAGCCCACCAATACGATCGGTTTCTATGCCGGCTGGGCGCCGGTCAACTGGGGTCAGATCTACCTCGATGTGGAGCGATTCGATGGCGCCGGCGTCAGCCATGCCAGCGGACTGGCCGGCCCGACCAACGGCGATGTGGTTCGCGGGGGCGTATCTGGCATCAAAAAGGAGTTTTACATCGCCCGCCTGTTCGCGCGCTTCATGCTGCCCCTCGGCGATGAAGTCGCCGCCGTGGATCGCTCGCAGGACCAGCTACGCGGTACCGAGGCCGTCACTCGCCTGGAATTCAAGATCGGACGCATGGCGCTGCCCGATGACTTTGACCAGAACCGGTACGCGGCGGCGGCGCGCACTCAGTTCCTGGACTGGTCGCTGTGGGCAAACACCGCCTGGGATTACGCCGCCAACACCCGCGGCTACACCAACGGTTTCGTGATCGGCTATATCAGCCCGAGTTGGAGCCTGAAGTACGGCTTTTACCTGATGCCGCTGCAAGCGAACCTCCAGCAGCTGGACTACTCGTCCCAACTGGCTCACGCACAGAATGTTGAGCTGCGACTGTCGCCCTGGTCTACCGGGATGATTGTCCGAGCGCTGTGGTATCTGAACACCGCGCACATGGGTATCTACGAGCAGGCAATCGCACTGGCCGGCGCCCACGGCAGCGTGCCAAACATCGTTGCTGACGATCGCAATGGCCGGCATAAATATGGCTACGGCATCAACGCCGAGCAGCCACTGGCCGACAATGGCGATACTGGCGTGTTCATGCGATTCGGCTGGAATGACGGCAAAACCGAGAGTTTTGCCTTCACGGAAGTGGATCGGGAAATCAGCCTCGGCGGGCAGCTGTCCGGGACGCATTGGCGGCGTGCCGAAGACCACCTGGCCGTGGCATTCGTGAGCGAGAGTCTCTCTGGACCGCACCGGCAATATCTGGCGGACGGTGGTTGCGGATTTGTACTGTGTGACGGACGGCTGAACTACGGCCATGAGCAGATTCTGGAAGCCTACTATCGCGTCCAGATCACCTGGCCGGAACGGCCAGGTCCGATCCGCTGGCAGCTCAGTCCGGATTTCCAGAACATCCGTAATCCCGGCTACAACCGCGATCGCGGTCCGGTGCATTTCTGGGCGGTGCGGCTGCACGCCGAGTACTAGGCTGGCGGCGCACAAACCGATGCATTTACAGATAGATACGACATTTTTATACTTCAATATCTCCCAGCAGCGGTTTATCAGCCGACTGAGCGATTCGGAGCGCCCGTCGGCCGGCTGATACGCCGGGCTACACGCGGTGCTTGTCAACGCGCTAGGCTGGTGTACTGGTGCCGCGCATCCAGAGACGCCCGATGTCCGAAGACAGTTCGAATCTGATCAATCTGCCCACGGCGAACGCACCGAACGCATTCGATCTGCGTCGCGTCGGCGCGCACCCGGATCACTGGTATCCGCTGGCCTGGTGCAACGAACTCAAACCGGGCCGAACGCTGGCGCGGCGCTTCGCCGGCGAGCCGATCGTGCTGTATCGCGGTCAGAGCGGCCGCGTCTTTGCGCTCGAGGACCGCTGCGCACATCGCCAGGTGCCGCTGCACCTAGGCGTGGTCACGGGCGATGAACTCAAGTGTCATTACCACGGCTGGACCTACGACTGCAGCGGCAAGTGCGTCGATATCCCCTACCTGGGCAAGGATCGTCTGCCCAATGGCGTGCGCAGCTACCCGGCGCGTGAGATCGACGGCCTGATCTTCGTATTTCCCGGCGATCCCGCGCTGGCGGAGGCCCGGGTGCCGGCCGCCTTGGGTTTTTCGCAACGTCGCGATTACAAGACCCGGCGCCTCAATCGCGAAGTGGCCTGCCACTACACCTTCATGCACGAGAACCTGTTCGACATGAATCACCAGTTCATGCATCGCAAGCAGATGGGCTCGATCCGCGCCAAGTGCATCGGCCGCCAGCACGGCGACAACTGGGCCCAGGTCGAGTACACCTTCAGTCGTACCGGCGGCAAGCAGTCGATGGGCGAGCATGTGATCGTCGACCTGGTGCGCGGCAAGAGCGGGCGCGGCAAACAGGACTTCCACGATCACATGCGTATCCGCACCGACTACCCGCGCCAGAGCCTGCGGGTCTGGCTCGGGCGTGAGATCAAGGACACCGATGATCCGGTGCTTGACGTGTGGCTGGCCTACACACCGCTTGATGCCGAGCAGCGCACCAACCGCACCTACGGCTACCTGTCGGTCAAGAAGCCCCCGATTCCCGGCCTCATCCACCTGGTTTGGCCGGTCGTGACCTGGTTCACCGAAAATATTTTTCGCGAGGACAAGGATATCGTGGAGTACGAGCAGCGGGCCCACGATGCCCAGGGCGCGGATTGGAACAATGAGGTTTTTCCTGCCATTCGCGACCTGCGCGGCGTTCTGGGACGCTGTGGCAAGGAGATGCAGCGCTGAGCCTTCGCTGACCCGCAGGCCGCGGCATGGCTAGCCCATTCCGCGCACTTAGCCCCTGGAACGATGTCCGCCGCCAACTGGCGGAGCTGCTGCACGATGAGCGCGAGCAGCCGCATTTTCTCGACCGGATTGGACATCTGACGCTGCGAATCGATGCTCTGATCGACGAGGATCGCGATGCCGCGATCTTCGCGGTCATGCAGTTCGATCAGAGCGACTACGGCGTGAATCATTCGCTGCAGGCAGCCGTGATCTGCGCCACGTACGGCCGCGTGTCAGGCTGGAGCGAACCGGAGCGATGCTCGGCTATCGGCGCCGGACTGACCATGAACATCGCCATGCTCGACCTGCAGCAGGAGCTGTACCACCAGCGCGAGCCTCCCAGCGCCGCCCAGCGCGAGGCGATTCGCAACCATCCGCAATGCGGTCACGATCTGCTCGAGCGGCTTGGCCTGTGCGACCGGCTGTGGCTGCAGATCGTGATCGAGCATCACGAGAGTGCCGACGGCCACGGTTACCCGAGTGGTACCGGTGAGCCGCTGCCGCTGGCGGCCGCCCTGGGGCTAGCGGATCGCTACAGTGCCAAGATCACGCGGCGGCTGTACCGCGCGGCGCTGGCCCCCGACACCGCCATCCGCGAGCTCTACCAGATGAACCCGGGCGAGGCGCGCGTGGACATCGACCGCATGGTCGAAGCGGTGGGACTGTGGCCGCCGGGGACGTTCGTCGAGCTGGCCAATGGCGAGACCGCCGTGGTCGCCACGCGCGGCGAAGGATCGGATCGGCAGCCGCTGGTATACGCGCTGCTCAATGCGCAACTTGCGGAGATCAAGCCCACGGCGCGCGACACCTCGGAGGCCGCCTACGAGATCAAGGGCAGCGCCGGACCGATCAGCATGGGAGCGACCGCGCGCTTGCCGCGCTTGGTCGCGGCCGCCGCTCTGGCCTGACGCGCACTGAGCCAGCCATTCAGATCAGAATGGTTCCGGAGCCGACCGGGGTCACGTGACCGCCGACGTCGAAATCGAACCTGCCCGCACGTGCCTCGATGCGCACATGCAGCAGGCTGCGGCGCCTCATTTTCACACCCTGCTCGCTGATGAAGCGGCTGGCGGCCGCCTTGGGAAGCAGTGTGTATTTTTGCATGTAGGCGGCGAGCGGGCCGGTGGCACTGCCGGTGGCAGGATCCTCGACCACGCCAAGCTCGGGCGCGAACATGCGCGAGTAGGCACCGGTAGCCGACGGCGCGAATACAAATACGCAGATCGGCTCGGTCTCCGTGCCGCGCAGCAGCCGCGCGCCTTCGACCCCGAGCTCGCAGCGATCCACGATCGCGGCAGTCTGTAGCGCAATGTATAGCGTCGGATTGCCGGCGCTCAGACGCTGCGGCGGCGCGCCGGCCAGATCCTCGCGACGCAGGCCCAGCGCTCGGGCGCACAGCGCCGGATCGTACGTGGGTCCCCACTCGATCGGCGGCGTGCGCAGCCAGATCAGGTCGCTCTCGTCGCGCGCCACGCGCACCGGAACACGCCCGATCTGTTCCTGCAAGCCGAATTCGACCGCCGGCGGCGCGATCCGGCCCTCATCCAGCAGCACGTAGCCGGTGCCGATGGTGGGGTGGCCGGCAAAACGCATCTCCCGGGTCGGGGTAAAGATCCGTACCTCGGCCACGCAATCCGGCAGCGTCGCGGGGCGCACGAACGTGGTTTCCGACAGATTGAATTCGCGTGCGATCTGCTGCATCACGCGACTGTCCAGGCCGGTGGCATCCGGGAGCACCGCCAGGGCATTGCCCTCAAAGGCCACCTGGGTGAAGACATCGACCAGCCGATAACGATAGGCCTGCGGGGGCATGGCGCAGGCATTGTGACATCCAAGCGGCACTTTCGCCGCCCATCGGCAGGGCGGCTTGTCCTGGCGGCGCTAGCGGGGGTATAAGCTCCTGTTACCGCCGACGTACTGGAGTCGCAGCCTGCGACCCGGAAGTGTTGCGGCGATGGAAGGTACCCCGTGCACACGCGATTCGCCCTGGCTGTCATCCTGACAGCCGCCCTGCTGTCTCCCGGCCTGCTCGAGGCTGCCTCGTCGGCCCCGGCAGCCGCGAGCTCCACCAAGACGCCGACCGCGCAGCCCGAGTTCGGCGGCATGTGCGTCATGGGGCTGGCCGAAGGCCAGCAGGTCAAGACCGACTGCTCCGTCAACTGGACCTCTCCCCAAGGCAAGCTCTACTGCTTCAGCAGCGAGGACGCCAAGAAGCAGTTCCTGGAGGACCCCAACGGCAATATTTCGCGCGCCGAGAACTTCCAAGCCGCCACCGAGGTGGACATCGTCACCGAGCGCATGACGCACTATGAGTCCGGGGACGTTAAGACATTTATTACGGATCTGATCAACGACACCAGCGGCAAGAATGACGGCGTGTATCCGCTGTTCGATCCGGTCAGCGGCCAGCAGCTCAAGCTCAAGTTCGATCACGTGGATTTCGTGCGCACCCTGGCCGGCTACGGATACTTTCCCGACGTCGTATTCATTTCGCAGGAGGATGCTGCCAAGAAGTACCTGATCGACTTCTGGGTCAAGCCCGGGCCAAAGGAAAAGCAGCTCGAGCTGGTGGACACGCGCATCTACAAGTCGCCCAAGCGCGAAGGCACCGGCTGGATCACGCAGACGCGCCAACCGATTCCCTGGTGGTGGATCCCGGCCTCCGAGCATCCGGGCAAGACCGAGCAGACCCGTGGCTGGGAGGTGATGTCGGCGGTCGAGGAGGACATCGTCAAACGGCGCGCCGAGAATCACGGCTCGGTTGAGCTCACCGACGCCAAGACCGGACAGAAGGTCGACCTGGACTTCATCGGCACGCATCAGCCGGTGCGCCGCCTGCAGGCCGACGGCCGTTTCTTCATGTGCACCGATTTCCGCAAGACCGGTACCACCGATCAGTACTACGACATCGATTTCTGGGTCAATCAGCACAATGGCAAATTGACCGTCGATGACGTCAAGGTGCACAAGGTCCCGGAGAAGCAAAAGGACGGCAGCTATATCCAGGTACCGCGCTATAACTTCGACGACGTGAAATTCGACGTCGTGCCCTAGAAGGACCGGCGGCAGCCCTCAGGCTGCAAGCATCCTCCGACAGAAAATCGAGTCCTCCGATTGCATATCGGCGCGCCAGCGCGCGTCCAAACTGCAATGCGCCGATCAATCAGAGGTAATCATCCATGACTCTGCGAGCAAAGTTGAAGAACGCCGGAAGGGCCATTCGAGACTTGGCGCCAGCCTCGGACTCCGATGCCCAGACCGACATTTTGACCACCCTCAAGCAGGAACACGACGAAGTAAGGCAGTTGCTGTCGCAGCTGCAGGAAGCCGAAGCCGCCGGCGAACGAAGACGCCTGGTCGAGGAGATCAAGGCCGCCCTGGTGCCGCATACCAAGGCCGAGGAAAAGGTGGTCTATGACGCGGTGATCGCGCTGCGGGACAAAGCCGCGAAGCAAGACGGGTATGAAGGCTATCTCGAGCACGAATGGGCTTCGAAGACCCTACTGCGCCTCGCCGCCGCAAGCGCCAATTCGCCCGAACATCGGGCGGCCGCCAAGGTCCTCAAGGAACTGGTTGAGCACCACATCGAGGAAGAGGAGCGCAACGTCTGGAAGGACGTCAAAGAGCATTTCTCCGACGAGAAACGCCAGCAGATGAATGCCGCCTTCTTGAAGGCGAAGAGTCGGGTGCGGATCCCCTAGCCGGAAGCCTACGGCCCGCCCGGCTTGGGCAGCATCATGGCGGCCGGATGCAGCAGGTAGCAGCCGACCGCAATGATGATCAGGTAGGCGAGCAGGATGAACGTCCAACCCATGTTGTGACGGATCACATCGCCCTCCTTGCGCACGAACTGGCTGGTCGAGACCCCGACGCTGGCGGTCTGCGGCGCCACCGGCTTGCCGATCTCGGCGCCGACCGAATTAAGGCTCGGCAGCAGCAGTGTCGGCATGCCCAGCTGCGCCCCCACCAAAGCCTGGAATTTGCCAAACATTGCATTGGTCGAAGTATTGGATCCAGACAGTGCCACGCCGATGAAGCCCAGAATCGGCGAGACGATGATGAAGGCGGTGCCCAGGCCGGAGAAGCCCTTGGCCAGCGAGGCCGCCATGCCCGAGAAATTGAACACATATGCCAGGCCGAAGATGAACACCCCGACCAGGCACGCGCCCCACATCTGGTGGAAGGTGCGGCGAAACACCTCGCCAATCTGCGCGCCCTTCAGCCGCCCCATCGCCAGCAGCAGCATTGCAACCAGCACCCATGAAGCCAGGATCGCGGTACCACCGACGTAGGGAGCGAAGCGAAACGCGGCCGTGACGTCGGGCTTGGCAGCGGTACAGGCCGCTGCCGCCGCCGAGCAACCGATTGCCTTGGCGGTGAACCAGGTGATCTTCGGCAGCGGCGACCATGGCCCGGTCCAGGCCGCCACCACGACCAGCAGCACCACGAACGGCATCCAGGCTTGCGCCACTTCGCCACCGCGCAGCCCGTGCCCTTGACGCTGCGCGCCCGCGGTGGCCGCCAGCGGTACACCGCCGTAGCCCAGCACGGTCTTGGGTTGCCAGATCTTGAGCAGCGTCAAAAGCGCGGCGAAGCTCACGATCGAGCCGGTCACATCCGGCAGATACGGGCCCAGGTACACCGCCACCGGATACTGGCCGGCGATGTAGCCCAGCGAGCCAACCACCGCCAGCGGCCATCCGCCTTTGAGCCCCTCCATACCGGACACCAGATACAGCAGCACCCACGGCGGCAGCAGCGCCAATACTGCGACCACGGTGCCGACCGAACCGGACAGCGCCAACAGCGGATAGCCGGTAACCGCGGCCAACGCGATGATTGGCGCGCCCAGTGCGCCGTAGGACACCGGCGCGTTGTTGGCGATCGCGGCCACGCGAATGGCGTTCAGATCCGAAATGCCCAGGGAGATCAAAATCGGCGCCACCACCGCCCAGGGATAACCGAAGCCGACTAACCCTTCCAGCAATGCGCCGAAGGCCCAGGCGAACAGCATGGTCTGCACGCGCACGTCCATGCTGCCTTGTGCTATCAGCCAGCGGCGGAAGTTTTCGAACACGCCGCTGACGGTCAGGGTGTTGAACAGCACCATTCCCCACACGGTGATCCAGTCCACGTTCCAGACACCGGTGGCCGCGCCGTACAGGTACGCGTCCCAACCGGTGTCACTGGGCATCTTCCACACCCAAACTGCGAGCGCGAACGTGATGATCGAACCGATCAGGGTGGCGATCCAGGCGGGCAGTCGCCACACCGCCAGCATCGCCAGTAACGCCACTACGGGGACCAGTGCCACCAGGCAGGTGACCGTAAGGTTATTGAGCGGATCGATCAGCTGCGTGAACATGGCTTGTCCCCTCGCCCCGAGCTTATCCTCGGCTGATTGTTGTTGGTAAGCGCGCCCGTGCGAACGCCACCGGCCGTTTCCCGGTGCTTGCGCTCAAAGCTAGCACGCGCGTTAAACGGGTTCAAACAGATGGCGTAACCCCGCGCGCTGGCTGCATTTGCATGAAGGCACGGACGTGCTCGGCAATGGCATCGGCTGCGGTGTCGAGCGCGAAGTGACCCCCATCGAGGATCTGCACCTGCGCGCCGGGCACGTCGCGCTGGAACGCCTGCGGCTCGGACAGCGTGAACGAGGCGTCGTACTTGCCCCAGAGCACCAGTAGCGGCGGCTGCGTACGGCGCAGCCACGCCTGCCAGGCCGGATAGGATGCGACATTGTTGCGATAGTCGTAGAACAGTTCGGTCTGGATATCGGCCTGGCCAGGCTGGCTCAGGAACGCGAACTCATCGGTCCACAGATCCGGATCGTAGCGCTCTGCCTGGGGGTCGGTGCCCACGTGGCGCGTTCGGGTGGTGGTCAGCGACAGCAGGCTGATACGCAGCGCGGCCTCGTGTGTGGCGCGGTCGGCCCAGAAGGCACGGCGCGTGGCCCAGTTTGCACCCAGACCCGAGTCATGGGCGACAGCGTTCTGCACGATCAGCCGGGGAATGCGCTCCGGATGAGCCAGCGCCAAACGAAAGCCCACCGGGCCGCCGTAATCCTGCATGTAAAGGCCGAACTGCCGCAGTCCCAGAAGCTCTGTGAAACGCTCGATGATGGCGGCCAGGTGGTCGAAGGTATAACGGAAATGAGCCGGGTCGGGCCAGTCGCTATGGCCAAACCCCGGGAAATCGGGGGCTACCAGATGAAATTGATCTGCCAGCGTGCGCAACAGCGGCTCGAACATGCGCGAGGAGGAAGGCAGCCCGTGCAGCAGCAGAATCGTCGGCGCGTCACGCGCTCCGGTCTCGCGGTAGAAGATCGACAGGTCATTGACCTTGATGGTTCGGTAGTAGACCGGTAGTGCCATGGCAAGCCTCCAGCATGCGCCAGCGTAATACTCGACAGTCGGTGCAGGCCTGCGGCCCTCCTTATATATAGGGCTTAGTCTGCCGGGCATTGTTCGGGACGGGAGCGATCGGCATCCGATGGATACAGCGCGATGAGCGCTCGCATCACGCCGTTGGTCCAGCCGAAGCCGTCCTGAGTCGGGTATTCCCCGCCGCCGCCCGGTCGCCCCAGGCTCACCACGTCGTATTTCTCTACCAGCTTGCCGGTCCGCCCGTACACGTCGTTGACCACGCTCATCCAGCGGCAGGCAATTACCTGGGCAAGACCGGACTCCCCGTAGGTGCGCAGTCCGGCGATCGCGACCCACTGCAAGGGTGCCCAGCCGTTGGGGGCATCCCACTGCTCGCCGGTATTCAGGGTGGTGGTGGCAAGTCCGCCAGGCTGCAGCAGCAAGCGCTTCGTGGTATCGGCCACCGCGTGCGCCTGCGAGGCGGACGCCAGGCCGACGAATAGGGGATACAGGCTTGCGGCCGTCACGCGCGCGATGCGCCGGCGCTGCAGCCGATCGTAGTCGTAATAGGCCCCTGTTTGTGAATCCCACAGGAACTGATCGATGGCCGCGTGGCGCGCGGCCGAGCGCCGGGTGAATTCGCGCACGCAGCGCGTATCCGAGCGCCGCTCGCAACCGGCGCGAATTGCACCCTCCAGTCCATACAGCAGGCTGTTGAGATCAACCGGCACGATGCTCGTGGTGCGGATGCTGGAGCGCGTGCGCGCATCGGCAAACCAGCGCGAGCTGAAATCCCAACCGCTTTCGGCGGCCGCGCGCAACTCGCGGTAGAGATGCGACGCCGGCTGCCCGCTGGTGTGGGCGAGTTGAGCGTCTTCGCGATACGACTCATCGCGCGGACGGTCAAGCTCGTCCCAATAGCGATTGACGATCGCACCGCCTGCAAGCCGCACCACGTGGCGGCGCGCCTGGCCGCGGGCGAGCTGCTGCTCGCCTTGCATCCAGTAGGCGTATTCCTGGCGCAGCTGTGGCAGATACTGCGCGTACGCCGCGGGCGGATCATTCGGGGACAGCAGCCCCACCATCTTAAAGAAGAACGGCGGTTGGGAGCGCGACAGGTAGTAGCTGCGCGTGCCGTTGGGAATGTGACCATAGCGGTCAACCAGGAAAGCGAAGTCATCGACCAGATCCTGCAGCAGATCGCGCCGGCCACTGCGCTCCAACCCCAACATGGTGAAGTAGGTATCCCAGTAATAGAGCTCGCGAAAGCGCCCCCCGGGTACGACGTACGGCTGCGGCAACGGCAGCAGCGATGACCAGTCGGGCACCTGCGGGGTGCTGCGCGTCAGCGCGGTCCACAACGCATCGATGTGCTCCCGCAGACCGGTCTGCTGCGGATTTGCGCTCGGTGGCACTGCCGCGGGCGGTAGCACGAAATGGGCGCTGACAAAGTTCTTGAGCGAACTGGCCGAGTCGGGGCGCGCGGCGTGATAGTCCGCCAGGATGTTGACCGGCGCGGCGTCCGGGTCGGCATCCGGAAAGACCTTGCTGTCAGGAAAGATCGCAGCGGTTTCGACCGCGACGAAAAGGTCCTGGAATTCCTGCTGCGGTGGCTGTGGGACACGCTGATCGGCGTGCGCTGCCAGCGCCAGCACGATGGTGGCGACGAATATGCCGGGCCGGGCGGACATCAGGCCCGCTAGTGTATGCGATGCGTCAGCAGTTCAATGCCGCCTCGGTGGTCGTGATTGTGATATTGATCGCCCGGTACGCCGTGTTCTGGTGATGCCGACACGCACATGACCCGTAGCGCCCCGGTCGAGGTGATCACGGCTGCCAATGGCTGCGGCGAGGGCGTGCTGTGGGATGCCCGCCGGCAGGCGCTGTGGTGGACCGATATTCCGGGCAGGCGCCTGCACCGCTACGATTGGAACACACGCAGCCAGCGCACCTTCGAGACCCCTGAGCGCGTCGGCTCGTTCGGCTTGGTGGCCGGATCGAACCAACTCATCACCGCTTTTGAGAGCGGCATCGCGCTTTATGACCCGACCGGCGCGTCCGGCAGCGCGGGCTTGACGTGGCTGGCGCGGCCGCAGGCCGGCATCCGCGGTATTCGCTTCAACGACGGCCGGGTGGACCGCCGGGGCAGATTCTGGTGCGGTACTATGGTCGAAGAGGCAGGGATTACCGAGCGCGGCAACCTGTATTCCATCGATGGCTCCCAGCTTCAATGCCACCTGCGCGGTGTCCGGATCTCCAATGGTCTGTGTATGAGCCGTGACGGCGGGCAGCTGTACTTCGCCGACTCTGGGGCGCGGACCATTCACGTGTACGATCTCATCGAACCCGAAGGATTGCTCGGCAAACCGCGCCTGTTTGTGCAGACTCCGGAGGGCGCCCTGCCGGACGGGGCGGCGGTCGATGCCGAGGGCCACCTGTGGAGCGCGCACTGGGGCGCGGGCTGCATTGTGCGCTACGCTCCGGACGGCCGGCTGGAGCGCACGCTGCCGGTGCCGGCCTCGCAACCGACCTGCGTGTGCTTTGGCGGCCCGAATCTGGATCTGCTGTTCGTGACCTCGGCGCGCGAGGGTCTTGATGCCGCGAGGTTGGCGCACGAGCCGCAGGCCGGACACGTGTTCGTTTATCACACCGGGGTCGGCGGACTGCCGGAGGAAGAGTACCGTCTATGACCCTCCGGACTGCCGGCACCAACGACAATCGCGCACCGGCCCGGCGTCGCGCGACCGCCGCCACCTAGTCCTCAACGCAGCCGCGCACGGTGAGCGACAAGATCGCGATCGCGATCGTGGGGATCGGCAAGATCGCCCGCGACCAGCACGTGCCGACCATCGCGCGCAGTGCCGAGTTTACCCTCACAGCCGCAGCCAGCCCCTCGAGCCGGCTCGAGGGCGTGCGCTGCTTTGGCAGCATCGAGGACATGTTTGCCGGCGTGCCCGAGATCGATGCGGTTGCTCTTTGCACCACGCCCCAGGTGCGCTTCGAAGCGGCCCGCTTTGCGCTAAGTCGCGGCTGCCATGTGCTGCTGGAGAAACCGCCCGGCGCGACCTTGAGCGAAGTGCAGGCCTTGATCGAGCTGGCACAGCGTCACGGAGCCTGCCTGTTCGCCGCCTGGCATTCGCGCTACGCCGCCGCCGTGGCACCGGCGCGTGAGTGGTTGCATCGGCGCAGCGTCAAGGCGGTCGCGGTCACCTGGAAGGAAGACGTGCGTTACTGGCATCCAGGCCAGACCTGGATCTGGCGCGCCGGCGGATTGGGCGTATTTGATCCCGGGATCAACGCGCTGTCGATCCTGACGCAGCTGCTGCCCGATACCATCGTACTGCGCGATGCCGAGCTGTCTTACCCCACCAATTGCGAGACTCCGATTGCCGCCCGCCTGAATCTCACCAGCGCAAACGGCATCCCGATCAGCATGGAACTTGATTTTCGCCACACCGGTGTGGCCTCGTGGGACATCCAGGTCGAGACCGACGACGGGCGGCTGCTGCTGTCCCGAGGCGGCAGCGTCATGCGCGTCGATGACGGAGCCGAGTCCACGGCTGCCAACGACGAATATCGCGGCGTCTATCAGCATTTTTCCAGCCTGGTGCGCGCGCATCGCATCGATGCCGACGCCTCGCCGCTGCGCCTGGTCGCCGACGCGATGCTGTGTGGCCGTCGAATCGACGTGGAGCCCTTTACCGAGTAGGCCGGGGCGCCTGTAGGCGCGATCCCGCCCGCGATGTGTGGATCGCCGGTTGTCCCCACTGCCGCCGTGGCGTATTCGCTGCGGTATGCATGCCGTAACCTCCGTGACTTCGCCCGACACCCGCGTGCGGCGTGCGTGGATGTGGATCGGCGTAGCGGCGCTGGCGGCGCTTTACATCCCCAGTACGCTGCCCACCCCGCTCTATCCGCTGTACCGCCAACAGTTCGGCTTCTCCGAACTGATGGTGACGGCGATCTACGCCAGCTATGTGATCGGCAACCTGGCAGTGCTGTTCGTGCTCGGCCGGCTGTCCGATCAGATCGGACGACGTCCGACCTCGCTCGCGGCCGGCGCCATTCTGGTGTTGAGCACGCTGTGCTTCGTATTTGCCGACAGCGCCGGCTGGCTGTTCGCCGCGCGCATCCTCAACGGCCTGGCCGCCGGCCTGGGTGCGAGCGCCCTGACGGCCTGGATTGCCGAACTGGAGCCGCATCGCGACCGGGCGCGCGCCGCGATTGTAGCCAGCTCGGGCAATCTGGCCGGTCTGGTGATCGGAGCGGTGATCGCCGGCGCGCTCGGACAATGGGTGGCCTGGCCGCTGCGTACCAGCTACCTGGTGTTCCTGGTGCTGCTGCTGATCGTGCTGGTGCTGCTGCGGGCCACCCCCGAAGGCGTGCGCCAGGTGGTGCGCAGTCCCGAGCAGGTGTCGCTGCGCCCGCGCCTCGGGGTCCCGCGCGAGATTCGCCGCGCCTTTATCGCCCCGGCGGCCATCGCCTTCGCAGCTTTCGCGCTGGGCGGTTTCTACGCGGCCCTCACCCCCGGGGTGCTGTCGCAAAGCTTACATATCTCGAATCGGGCGCTCACCGGAGCGGTGGTCGCGCTGTTCTTCGGCAGCGGAGCGCTCACCGCGGCCATCGGTCCGCGCCGCTCCCACCGTCTCAGCATTGCCCTGGCGACGCTGGCTTCGCTGATCGGACTGGCACTGCTGCTGGTGGCCGAGCAGCTGGCGTCCCTGGGCACGTTGCTGGCAGCGGCGATCGCCAGCGGTGCGGCCATGGGCGTGGGCTATCGCAGCAGCCTGCAGATCGTCAATGAGCTCGCACCGCCAGCGCAGCGCGCCGAGGTGGTGTCGACATTTTTGCTGGTGTGCTATTCCGCCAACGCGCTGCCGGTGATCGGCGTCGGCTTGCTGTCCCGGGCGGCGGGCGCGTTCACGGCGCACCTGACGTTTGCCTGCCTGCTGGCGCTGCTGGGATTGATCGCCTGCGTCACCGGGTGGAAGTGCCTGGCGCGTGAATGACGTCGGCTAACCTCGCCCCACCAGCGGCATGCGCGTCGCCATCACGGTCAGCGACAACACGTTGGCGCTGAGCGGCAGGCCCGCCATGTAGCGCACGGCATCGACCACATTGTCCATCCCCATGATGGCTTCCGCTGCGATCGAACCGTCGGCCTGCAGCGTACCTTGCGAGATGTGCGCACCGAGCGTGGTGGCGACGTTGCCGATGTCGATCTGCCCGCAGGCGATGTCGTGTGCCCGCCCTTCGAGCGCGCTGGCCTTGGTCAGTCCGGTGATGCCGTGCTTGCTGGCGGTGTAGGCAGTGCAGTGCGGGCGCGGCGTGATGGCCGACACCGAGCCGTTGTTGATTATGCGGCCGCCTCGTGGGCGCTGCGCCTTCATCAGTCGGAAGGCCTGCTGCGTACAGAGGAAGGTGCCGGTCAGGTTGACGTCGATCACCGCCTGCCAGTCACGCAGGCTCAATTGTTCGAGCGGCACCAGCGCGGCATTGGCGCCGGCGTTGTTGAACAGCAGATCAAGCCGGCCGAACTGCGTGTCGATCTGCGTGAAAAGTTCCTGCACCGCGCTGGCATCGCCGATGTCGGCCGGTGCGACCAGCGTGCGCCGGCCAAGCGCGCCGATCTCGGCGGCAAGCTGTGCCAGCGGCTCGCGCCGACGACCCACCAGCACCAGATCGAATCCATCGCGCGCCAGGCCCAAGCTCACTGCCCGGCCGATGCCGCTGCCGGCGCCGGTCACCAGCGCCACCTTTGACGCCCTCTCGGTCATCGCGCTCCCTTCCCTTACCGCCGTCCTGCGTTAGGCGCCAAGCATCGGGCCAGACGGCGCGCCTGTCGAGCGATGGCTGACAGTGCGCGCGCGTTAGACCCCGGAGGACTCCGACATCGGCGCGCTGCGCTCAGGCAGCAGGTGGTGTGGCAGAAAGAAGGCGTTGGCGATCAGGGTCGGCACCACGGCGCTGGCGACCACCGCGGCCACGATGGCCGAGTATTGAGCCTGATCGATCACCGCGTGCGACAAGCCGAACAGCGCCGAGATCGTGCCGAAGGTCAGGCCGGTGGACATCAGCATGGTGGTGTAGAGCGCCTCGCGCCGGGGCGTGCGAAACGCCTTGGTCATCGGATAGACCCCGAGACATTTGCTGACCATCTTGCCGGTCAGCAGTACCAGGAAGGCCAGCGGTGCGGCCACCAGCGTCGGCACCGAGACCAGCGAGCCGGCGCGGATGAAATAGAACGGCGTCAGCAACCCGAAGGTCAGGGTGCGCAGACGGCGGACCAGTGCGTGATCCTTGCCGACCGTGCCGGCCAGCACCATGCCGACGATATAGGCCGGCAGCACCGCTTCGCTGCCCGACCAGGTGGCCAGCGCTCCGAGGCCAAACAGCACCAGCAGCAGGAATTTGGCTTCCAGCTCGGAGGGCCGATCCCCGAAGCGTCGGAAGAAGCGCGGAGTCAGGTACGGCAGGATGGCAAATGCCACGACGCTGCCGCCGAAGAACACTGCCGTGCGCCAGGTGAACGGGCTGAAGATGAAGCCGAGCGCCAGCACCGTGGCCAGATCGTTAATGAAGCAGGCCGCGAGGATCGTCTTGCCAAAGTTGGTCTTGTTGAGCCCGGACTCGAGCATGACGGCGTAGACCACCGCGACCGACGTGGTCGACATGGCCACGCCCGCCAGCCAGCTTGAGCGCACGCTCCAGTGCAGCCCCCAGTACGCCAGCGCGGTGCATCCCAGAAACGGCGCGATGAAACCAACGATGCCGACCGCATTGGCCTCCTTCCACTTGCTGCGAAACACCACCGGGTCGAGCTCGGCGCCCGCCAGGAAGGTCAGCACGATGGCGCCGGTGCCGGAAACGAACTTGATCCACGACTCGTCGATGTGCAGCAGCGTCGCGCCCAGCGTGGCGCCGATGATCAGTTGTGCCACCGTGCCCACCACGATCTCGGACAACGCGGTGGCGACACGCAACCAGATCGAGATCAGCGTGGCGAGCAGCGCCAGACCCAACCACAGCGCCGCAAGCCCCCAGACCGCGGTCATCGCCCAGTCTGCCTGCCATGAATGAGCATGCAATGCCTACCTTGTCCGGATGAGCGGAAACAAGCACGGTAGGCATCATTAGCCTTGCGGCGGTTGTTATTCAGGAGGAATGCCATCTCCTGTGCGATCAGTATAAGTGCGGGCACGCTGCTGACTCAAGGCGACGCCGCCCAGGATCAGCACGGCGGCCAGGCCCATGCTCAGCGTCACGGCCTCACCCAGTACCAGCCACGCCCACAGCACCCCGAATAGCGGAATCAGGTAGGTGACTGTGGCGGCGCGCGGCGCGCCGATGCGGTGGATCAGGCGATAGTAAAGTACGAATGCCGCACCCGTGCACAGCACACCGAGCAGCATGGCGCTGACCCAGGATGGCGTCCCGATCGGCGTCGCCGGCCACGTGGCGATCGCCAACGGTGCAATGAGCAGGCTCGCCCCGAGCAGCGTCGCACCGGCCACGGCACTGGCCGGGATACCCACCAGCGAGTGCCGAATCAGATTGGCGCCAAACCCGTACAGCAGCGCCGCCGCGGTACCGGCCGCGACTGCAGGGCCGACGCTGGCGCCAGCCACCTTGCCGCTGGCCAGCACTACCACCCCGATGAGCCCGAGGCACAGGCCCACGATGCGTGACGAGCTGATGCGCTCGCGGTAGAGAATGTACGCCACCAGGGCGGTGAACGGCACCGTCATGGAATTGGTGATGGCACCAATGCCCGCCGGTGCGCGCTCGGTGCCCCACGCAAATAGCACGAACGGGATTGCTGAATTGATGGCGCCGATGCCCGCCAGGCGCCACCAGCCGGCGCGCGCCAAATCGGCACGCGCTCGCCACGCGAACGGCAGCAGCATCAGCGCTCCAAGACCCAGGCGGATCTCGACCAGCGGCAAGGCACCTAATTCGCCGACCGACACGCGCATGAACAGGAATGATGCGCCCCAGATGGCTCCGAGCAGCGTGAGTTCCAGCGGTGTGAGCCATCCGCGCGTCATCCGCCCCCCTGTGTGATTCAGTGCTGAACCGGAGTGTAACCGGCGTGCGAGAGCAGCTCGACCAGTCCGTCGTGGCCGATCAGATGCAGCGCCCCGACCACGACCAGGAAGTTGTCATCGCCATTGAGCAGCGCCACGATCTTCGGTAGCCAGCGGCGATTGCGATCGGTGGTCAACACCCGGTAGATATCCGGCGCATCGCTGGTGCCCTCGCGCAGCAGCCGCTCCAGCCCCACGGTGTCCCCCTGCTGCCAGGCGCGCACGATGGCCTCGGTCTCGCCTTGCGCGCTGGTGGATTCATCGAGGGTGGAGCGCAGAAACGCTCGCTGCTGCTCGCCGCTGAGATGCGCGAAATACCCGAGCTGATCATCCACCGTCTCGAGGCCGATGATCGGCTTGCCGTCGGTCTGCGCCATCGCGGCCAACTGCTCATCCACGCCGGCAGCGGCCTCAAAGCCGGACTTCATCAGCTCGAGCTGCTGCAGCATCAGCGCCGCGAACCAGGGTTGAAAGCGATTCAGGGTATCGGCGTCGATGCCGAGCGGTTGCATGCGCGCCAGCAGCTGCGACCACAGCCGCGATCCGATCAGCTTGTCGAGCGACTGATCCTCCGGCAGCATTTCCAGCTCGCTGCCCTCACCGAGCAACGCGCCGAGGCCGGCATCGTTCAGGTTCAGCTCCATGACCAGACCCTTGGACGCGCTGTAGGCGCTCAGCGCTTCGCTTGGCAGGGCGCTGTCGGCGGCCTTGAGCATGTGTACCGAGCCGAGCAGGTAGATGGTGTTGTGGCGGCCCTTGACCTCCCAGAAGATATGATGCGCAGCGCCGGCGTGCGCATCGAGGCATGCGCCCAGCAGCAGCAGCAGTACCAGCCGGCGCACCGCAGCCCCTTCTAAAGCGGTGCCAGCGCGCCGCGCCGCCACAGCGCGGCGCCACCCTCGATGCCGGCGTCGTTGGACACCAGGCTGACGTTGCGCGGCAGGCGCAGCGTAATCCGCGAGGCATTGCCGCCGCCGATATAGAGGTGGTCGTAATTCAGCAGCGCGGCCAGCGTGGCGATGGTGCGCGCGATGCGCCGGTTCCAGTGTTTCTTGCCCACTCTCTCGAGCGCCTGGTTACCGATGTAGTCGTTGTAGGTATCGCTCTTGTGCAGCGGGTGATGCGCCAGCTCGAGGTGCGGCATGAGCTGGCCGTCGCGAAACAGCGCGGTGCCCGCCCCGGTGCCGAGCGTGAGCACCAACTCCAGGCCCTTGCCGCGCACTACCGCGAGCCCCTGCATTTCGGCATCGTTGATCAAGCGCGCCGGCGCGTGCAGACGCTGCGCCAGGCGCTGCGCCAGCGGATAGCTCGCCCACGGCTTGGTACCCCAGTGCGGCGCGGTCACGACGCGGCCGGCGCGCACCACGCCCGGGAAACCGATGGCGATGCGGTTGTATGCCGGCAGCGGTCGTACCAGCTGCACCAGCGAGCGCAGCATCACCGTCGGCGGACACGGATCCGGGGTGTTGAGCTTGAGGCGTTCGGTCAGCATGTGGCCGCGCGCATCGATCACGGCCGCCTTGAGGTAGGTGCCGCCGATATCGATGCCGAGCACGCGTAGGCGCCGGGCGGAGATCTCCGCCGCGCGTGCTGCCTTTGATGGCTTCATCTCCGCGTGGCCGCGGCCGAATCACGGCGCGTGAGCTGTGCGCGCTTGCTGCCCAGGCAGTCCAGCAGATCCTTCCACGACTTGGAGAACGAGCGTGCACCTTCGCGCTGCAGCTGCGCGGCGATCGCGCCCTGCTCGATGCCGCAACGGGCGAACTCAGCCAGCACGCGCTCGGCATCCCCGCCGTCGGCGGCCATCGGCGTAGCCACGCGGCCGTGCTCGTCGAACGCGCGCAGCGTCCCTTCCGGCATGGTGTTGATGGTGTCCGGGGCCGCCAGGGCTTCGATGTACAGTGTGTCCGAGGCCCGCGGGTCCTTGGTGCCGGTGCTGGCCCATAGCAGCCGCTGGGGGGCGGCGCCGGCAGCAATGAGCTTGCGCACGCGCTCGGACTGCAGCAGTTCGCGGTAAGCGCGATAGCTGCGGCCGGCCACGGCGATGCCGAGCCGGTTGCGCAGTCCCGCGGGCACCTTGTCCTGCACTGCCGTGTCCCAGCGGCTGACAAATATCGACGCCACCGAGCGCACCACGGGCGCAAGGCCCGCCTCGATGCGCCGCTCGATACCCCTGAGGTACGCCTCGGCGGCGGCCAGATACTGCTCGCACGAGAACAGCAGCGTCACGTTGATCGGGATGCCGGCAAAGATCGATTGCTCAATCGCCTGCAGGCCCGCCTGAGTACCAGGAATCTTGATGAACAGGTTGCCACGCTGCGCGCGCCGGTGCAGCTCGGCGGCTGCGCGGATCGAGCCCTCGGCATCGTCGGCCAGCAGCGGTGACACTTCCAGCGACACCCAGCCATCGACACCGGCGGTGTGCTCGTGCTCCGGCCGGAAAAGATCGGCCGCGCGGGTCAGATCCTCGAGTGCCAGGTCGAAGAACAGCGGCTCGCCGGACTTGCCGGCAGCAGACTTGTCGCGGATGGCCTCATCATAGAAGCTCGACTCGCGAATGGCCTTGTCGAAGATGGTCGGATTGGAGGTCAGTCCGGTGATCGATTCCTCGGCGATGTAGCGCGCCAGCGCACCCCCGGTCAGAAGGCCGCGGGTGATATTGTCGAGCCACAGGCTCTGCCCCAGCTCGTGCAGTTGGCGGGTTGGCTTCATGGGCCGCTAAGGCGCTAAACGCGTACCCCGCTGCTGGCCATGAGGCCCACGATCCCAATCAGGATCAGGTAGATGGCCACAATGTAGTTCAGCAGGCGCGGGACGATCAGGATCAGGATGCCGGCAATGAGGGAGATCAGCGGACCGATGCTCAGGCTGACATGCATGGGGGGCGGCTCCGGCGGCGTTGGGGTACCGCTAGGAGGTCCAATATACTCCCTCACCCTATGGAGTTCCGGCAATTGACAGCTGACACCGCTGCCCGCCCGCAATGAATCCTGCCGACGCGCGCGCGATCATCAGCGGCGGCGCCTCCGGCCTGGGGCTGGCTGCGGCCAAGGCGATCATCGAAGCCGGCGGCCAGGCGGTGCTGCTCGACGTACATCAGGCGCAGGCCGCAGCGGCGGTCGCCGAACTGGGTGCGCGCGCCTCGTGCGTGTGCGCCGATGTCACGCGCGAGAGCGAGGTCGAGGCCGCGGTGGCGCAGGCGCGCGAGCGCATGGGCGCTGTGAACGTGGCCGTCAACTGCGCCGGTATCGGCAGTGCCGCGCGGCTGGTGGGCCGGCAAGGTCCAATGTCGGCGGAGTTCTTCCGGCGCGTGATCGAAGTCAATCTGGTCGGCACGCTACTCGTGTGCCGCAGCGCCGCCGTGGCCATGCAGCGCAATGAGCCCGGGCCCGACGGCGAGCGCGGCGTCATCGTGATGACCGCCTCGGTGTCGGCATTCGAGGGCCAGATCGGTCAGATCGCGTACTCGGCTTCCAAGGGCGGCATCGTGTCGATGACGCTGCCGATGGCGCGCGAACTGGCTTCGAGCGGCATCCGCGTGATCTCGATCGCGCCGGGGGTATTCCTGACGCCGATGCTGGCCTCGATGTCGAGCGAGGTGCAGGCCTCACTGGGCCAGCAGGTGCCGTTTCCCCCGCGCCTGGGCCAGCCACAGGAATACGCCGCGCTGGTGCTGCAGATTCTGGAGAACCGGATGTTCAACGGCACCACCATCCGCCTCGACGGCGCGATGCGCATGCAAGCGCGCTAGTCGAGTCGGCATGGTTTAGGATTGCGCCCCATGAAATTGCTACCCGCGGTGCTGGTCCTGGCCAGCGTAGTGATCCCCGTGGCATCAGCCGCCGAGCCGAGCACACCGGCGCTTGATCCACAGCTGGCGGCGACCCTGGCGCAAGTGCGCGATGCCGCCATGGCAAGCGATTGGAGCTGGCAGCGACTGCAGGAACTTACCGATCGCATCGGGCCTCGACTGTCCGGCTCTCCGCAGCTGGCGCTGGCAATCAACCAGGTGGCCACCGCGATGCGCCTGCCGGGGGTCGAGGTGCGGCTGCAACCGGCCAGTATTCCTCACTGGGTACGCGGCGAGGAGCACGCCGAGCTGGTCGATTATCCCGGCCACCCGCAGGGTATCTTGCAACCGCTGCATCTCACCGCGCTCGGCAGCTCTGGGGCGACGCCGGCCGGCGGGCTGACTGCCCGCGTGATCGTGGTGCACGATTTCGACGAGCTGTACGCGCGTGCCGCCGAGGTGCGCGGCAGCATCGTGCTGTTCGAGGTGCGCTTTGATCAGCGCCTGGCCGACAACGGCGAAGCCATGCGCGCCTATGAAGAAGCCGGTGAGTACCGCTTCCGTGGTCCGTCGGCGGCGGCCGAGCTGGGCGCCGCCGCAGTGCTGGTGCGCTCGATCGGCGGCGCCGATTATCGGCTGCCGCACACCGGCGCCACGATCTTCAAGCCGGGCCAGGCCGCGATTCCCGCGGCCGCGCTGGCGACCGAGGATGCCGATCTGGTGACGCGCCTGGACGCTCAGGGCGCGGTCGCCATGAGATTGGTGCTCACACCCAAAACGCTGCCCGACGTGGACAGCGCCAACGTGATTGCCGACTGGCCCGGCAGCGAGCGTCCCGATGAGTGCGTGGTGGTGTCCGGGCACCTGGATTCCTGGGACCTGGCCACCGGCGCCACCGACGACGGCGTCGGCGCGATGGCGGCGGCCGGGGTCATCCGCGTGCTGCAGCAGCTCAACCTGCACGCCCGCCGCACCATTCGCTTTATCGGCTGGACCAATGAGGAAAACGGCGGGCGCGGCAACAAGGCTTATTTCAATTCGGTGCAGTCGACGATTGCCAAGCAGTCCGGCGCCATCGAAAGCGACTCGGGCGCGGGCCGCGCGCTCGGGATCCTGGCCGGTGTCCCCCCGGCCGCGGTGCCCACGCTGCAAGCGCTACTACCAATCCTGTCGCCGATTGGCGCGGGCACGCTCGAGCGCCGCGACGATGAAATCGATGCCGATATTGGACCGCTGCAACAGGCCGGCGTGCCGGCGTTCGCGCCGCTGGTGGATACGCGCCACTATTTTGATTATCACCACACCGCGGCCGACACGCTCGACAAGGTCGAGCCGCAGAATCTCAAGAGCCAGGTGGCCACCATGGCGGTGCTGGCGTTCTACCTGGCGCAGTTGCCCGATCCGCTGCCGCGCCTGCCGCCCACTTCATAGCCTAAAGCTTGCTTTCTGGCGGGAGCAGTCGCCGCGCGGCGGCTGCTGACGCTGCTCCCGCCTTAGCCCGACGCTGCTCTAGCCCGCCGCCGACTTGAGCTGCGTCGTGTTGACGCTCTTCACACCGTCCACTTTTTCCGCCAGGTCCTTGACGTGCGACACCGCATCATCGTTCGGCAAGGTACCGTGCAGCATCACCACGCCGTTGACGGTCTTCACACCGACCTTGAAGCCCTTGCTGATGCTGTCGGCCATGATCTCGGACTTGACCTTGGTGGTGATCCAGCTGTCCGACCCGACTTTCTCACTCTTGGCGACCGCCCTGTGCACCGAACCGTTGCTCGATCCGGTGACCAGCTCGTTGTCGACGCTCTTGACGCCATGCACGTTCGAGGCGACTTCCTCGGCCGCGGCCTTGGCATCGGAGTTCGCGGCCGAGCCCGTCAGCGTCACGACGCCGTTGGTGGTCTTGACCTTGATATGCGAGTTCCTGATGCGATCGTCGTCGAGAAACCCGGCACGCACCTTGGTGGTGATCGCGCTGTCGCCGATGGCCGCGCCAACGCTATCGCTGTGCGCGCTCGGCGCACTGTCGGCCGATGAGCTGTCGCCCGCGGCGCCATAGGCGCTCAAGGCCAGTCCCAGGCCGAAACCGGCCGCCACACCCGTCAGCGCCATGACCAGGGTGCTTCGGATGCGAGGGCTTGATGGATTTTCCATTTATTTGGTCTCCTTCCAGATTGATGCTTAAGATCGCCTCAGACCGTCGGTCCGGCACGCCGTCCGAGCAACAGCGAGACGACGAACAGCACCAGGAACACGAAGAACAGGATCTTCGCGATGCCGACCGCTGCTCCGGCAATTCCGAAGAAGCCGAGCGCGCCGGCGATCAACGCGATAACCAAAAACACGATCGAGTAATAAAGCATGTCTATCTCCCGTGCGTCGCACCTCACGATCACCCACCGGTGATCGCATAAGCGTGACCTTGGCGAAGTTATACAGAAACCAGGCCTCCCGGCCCTGCCGCAAGCGCCGCATCAGGCTGTCGGTTCCGTCCGATATGGTGCGAAAATTCTTCAGCCCCGGCCTCGGCACGCGAGCTTGCAGCTGACGGTCAGAAGCGTCCGACGAGATTAGCTTAGAAGCGGCGCGTGGCTCGCTGCGAACCCGGCCCCATACTGACGGCACATTCACAGGAGGCGAATTGCATGAACAAGGATCAAGTCACAGGACGGGTTGAAGAAGCGAAGGGCAAGATCAAGGAGAGCGCGGGCCACGTCACCGGCAAACCGGACGTGGAAGCACGCGGCACGGCTGAAAAGGTCAGCGGTACGGTGCAGAAGAGCTACGGTGATGTAAAGGAAGACGTCAAGGACGAGCTGAAAAAGGATCGCTAAGCTGGCGAATTGTCACGGCCGCAAGTGGAAATCGGCGGCCACCAACGTGACATCGCCGTCATAGTGAGGCACCGCCGTGGCGGGTCGGGATTGGACCAATCCCTGCCCGTCGCGCGGCAGCCCGAAGCTCAGGTCGAGCACCTGCCCATCGACCTCGCTGGCCGGCGCATCAAAGCTCAGATCCAATCCCGTCAGCCCGGCCCCATACCAGTACCACTGCGACGACCCGTCCGGCTGTAGCGCGAGTGCCACGCGCGCCGTGTCGCCCGCGCCACTGGCGATCTCGAGCGTGCGCACCTGCGCCGGGGCTGCAAATCGCAGCATGACCCGGGACGCATCGCGTACGGACAGCACGTGAATCCGATAGCGCACGCCCTGGGACGCCGGCGTTGCGCTCAGCTGCGTCAACTGCGGGGCGGCTAGCGGCAACGTCGGTGCCGGCGCCGACCACAGCTGACCCTGCTGGTGAAAGTCGGCGGCACGCTGAATCGACCGAGGCAGCCGATTGCCCTCCGGATCGGCCACCCACTCGGCGACGTGCCGGTTCGTGTTCAGCAGGTAGCGCAGCGTGACCGGCTGCGGCAGCTTCGCGGTGTGCGCAGGCAGCTGCGAGGCGATTACCAGCCCAATTACCGTGCACAGCGCCGCGAGCCCGATCATCGCGCGTTGCAATGGCCGCTCCAACTGCGCGATCAGCGCGATCAGCCCCAAGCCGGCGAAGATGACGTTTACGGCTATCAGCGCCAGCGCCTCGTTGCCCAAACCAATATAGAGTGGCACCAGAATCGGCCATAGCAGTACGAAGCTCACCACACACAGCGTCAGCGCGGTCGCATGCGACGGCGGCGGCGCGGCAGTGGGCGCGGCGCGGCGCAGCCCCGGCAGCATCGCCACCAGGGCGGCGATGGCTGGCAGCAGCGCCAGATAGCTGCCGCCGCGCAGCCAGCGCGCGAGGAGCGCACCGATGAGCGCGCAAAGCGCGGTAGCGGCAAAGGCCGAGGCCCAGGGGCGAGTGCGCGCCAGCGCCCGGCCGGCCACGCCGATCACGCATACCGCCAAGGCGGCGAAGCTCAGCTCGAGCGCCCACGGTTGGGCCAGGATGCCGGATTCCCCGCCCAGACTGATCACACCGAGCGCGCGCAGCGTCAGCAGCAGCGCGACCGCCGCGATCGAGCCGGCCACGAGCGCGCCGATCAGCGCCCCGACAGCCCACAGCAGTGAGCGCGCATCGAGCAGGCCTCGCTGTGCCAGACGAACGCCGGCGAGCAGCAACAGCGCCAGCAGCCCCAACGTCATCGGCATCACCCAGCGTTGTGGAAAGCGCACCAGAAAAACGCGGAATACATCGAAGAACACCGCCTCGCCGGTCGGCGCAGCGGCCGGATCGGCGTTGGCCAGCGTCAGCACGGCAGCGAGCGCATTCTGGCCCTGATCCTGCAGGCTCGCCGGGCTGGCATGCCGCAAGTCGTCCAGCGGCGTGTGATAGCGCGCCACATCGCCGATGAAGGCGAAGTTGAAACCCTGGTAGCCGGCCTGCTTGTACACCGTGAAGTTGGTACTGTGGGGCATCAACTGATACACAGCGTAGTACACAGAATTGGTCAGCGGCCGTGGGATTGCCTCGGCGTAGCGCTGCATCAGCCAGCGATTGGCGCTGCCGGTCTCGAACATCAGACTTGGACCGGCACCGCCGCGAGCATCGAGATTTACAGCCGCCGTGACCGTGCTCGCCCAGCGGTGGTAGCGTACGAACGCGCGGGCACCGAGCAGGTCGGCCTCCTCGCCATCGTCGAACAGCAGAATGATCGACTGGCGCGTGCGCGGCAGATGTTGCAGCGTGCGCGCAATCTCCAGTACCGCCGCGACGCCCGCACCGTTGTCCGAAGCCCCCGGCCCGGCCGGCACCGAATCGTAGTGCGCATCCAGCAGTACCGCGCGATCGCTGCCGGCATCGGCACCCGGCAGGCGTGCCGCGATGTTGACCGGTGTGCCGCACACACCCTGACGGCCACACACCAGAATGCCGCTCTGCAGTTCCGGCGTCAGCCCCAGCCCGCGCAATGCGTCGAGAATACGCGCTCGCGTGCTCTCGGCGGCCGCGCTGCCGATCGGATGTGGCAGCTCGTCGCCCAGTAGCGATCGCAGCTGCAGAAGCGCGCGCGCAGCGGAGAACTTCGTTAGCGGCGCGTCCATCGGCAGCGGCGCGGCGGCCCGAAACGTCAGCAGCACCGCCAGCCACGACGCGCCGATCAGCAGCAGCGCCAGTGCCACGGCGCGCGGCGGTGTGAGCAGCACCTTAGCCAACGATTCGCAGGGCGCGCAGCGAGCGCGCGTGACCGAGCGTCACGCAGTGATCGACCCCTTCCCAGCGATCCGACTGGTAATGGCGGGTGAAATTGAGTTGCTTCGCGCCCGACAGATCCTGCGCCGACAGGCGCACCGACCACATGCCGAACGGCTCTTGGGACGCCGCGCGCTCCTGTACGCGCTGCCAGTCGTCCAGACCGAAGTGCAGCGTGAAGGGTTCGCGATCCTCGATCACCAGTGCGCGCCCGGCTTCCAGCTGCTGCACCGGCACTTCGGTGCGAAAGTGCCAGGCGTCGGCGACCCGCGCGGCGTGATCGGGACCCTGGGTGCGATAGCGCTCTTCGACCGAGCGCAGCAGCTCGATCGGCCGTCCCTGCTGGCGCGCAATCAGCAGCTTGAGGAACTCGGCGTGCGCCCACAGCAGCGGCATCGCGCTGCCGGACGGGCGCCCGGGCTCCAGTCCCAACGAAGGAATCGGTGCGGCGTCCCAGACCTGCTCGGGCAGCAGCCCGCCGTCGCTGGCGCAACGCCACATGGTGCGAAGATACTCGATCGGGTCCAGGCCACTCTGCAACGCCAGGTGCCCGCGCTCACCCACCAGCAGCGGCCAGGCACGGCCGATACCGCAGCCATCAAACGCCGCGCCATCGGCGTGCTCGCCGTAGCCATCGTCGTTGTAGCGGTGATAAAGCATTCCCGAGGGCGTGGTGACACTGAGCACCTTGTCAACCACCTTGATGGTGTCCTGGATGCGCGGATCCTCGGCATTGCGCAGCCCCAGCCGCGTGAGATAGGAGAAATCCAGGCTCACCAGTGCGGCGGCCTGAATGTCCTCGCCGGCGCGGTTGCGCAGCTGCACGCGGCAGTTGCGCTCGGCAGTGTCGGCGGCGCCGATGCGCACGTAGTAACCGGTCACGCCGAGTTCATGCGCCAGGTCGCTGTCATCCACGTAGCACCAGAACTCGAGCCGCTCGTTCCACTCATCCGCCAAGCTGAACGCATAGGCGCGCTCCGCGTCCGTCAGCCAAGGCTCGGCAGCCACCAGCGCGCTGACGGCTGCGGCCAGCGAGAACGGACTCACGCCCGGGTTCTCCTCCCAGCGATCCTGTGGGCTGGACGGCCCGGTGCGCGCAATGAATCCGACCGCCGCTCGCACCATCTGCGCGGTGCCAGGCAGGTCAGGCTCGCCGATCTCACGCCGCTTGGCGGCCAGCAGAATCGGAAACGCGGCCTCATCCAGCTGCACGCCGACCCAGAATGGCTGCCCGCTGGGAAAGTAGTTCTGCGGCCAGGAGCCGTCCGGCTTCTGCGTGGCAGCCAGATGCGCCAGAATGTGGCGCGCATCCACCGGCTGATTGGCGGCCAGCAGCGCGAACGCGGTCAGCGTCGCATCGCGCGGCCACACCAGGTGATAGCCGCCGAGGGTGTCGGTGCTGTTGCCCCAGGGAATGCTCAGGCTCGCCACGACCGCGCCCGGATAGGCTCGATCCTCATGAATCTTGAGCACCGTGGCCGACAGCAATCCGGCATTGGCGAGCCCCTGATCCGGCCCC
Organism: Steroidobacteraceae bacterium; assembly: GCA_036502265.1. Classification (GTDB taxonomy): domain Bacteria; phylum Pseudomonadota; class Gammaproteobacteria; order Steroidobacterales; family Steroidobacteraceae; genus FEN-1191. The sequence continues at coordinate 28,226 of DASXYW010000112.1, forward strand.
GGCAGGCGCAGCCGCGTGCCCCAGTCGCGCCAGGCCTCCAGGAACTCATCGCGTAGCGCATCGAACGGTGCCGCGAGCGCGGTGCGGGTGCGGGTTTGAGCACCGAGCACGCTGCCGGCAAAGCCCAAGGCGATGACGCCACGGGTGCCCTGCGCCTCTGCGCTGATCGCAACCGTGCCCTCCTCGGCATGATCGAACCGGTAGGTCAGGCGCCCGTGCTGATTCAGGTCCTGCCAGCCGTCCGAGGCACCGACGTAGCCGCAGCTCAGGTTGCTCAGCGGGCCATCGGCCGCCAGACACAGGCTCAGCTCGCCGCGCCGGGCGAAGCCCTGCCCGGCGTCGATCCAGGCGTGGTTGTGGCGGCCGCTGCTACCGAGATGCGGCGCCAGGATCAGCACCAGGCGATACGCGCCGGTCAGGTTGAAACGCACCAGCAGCACGTCACGCTGCGGATCGGGCAGCACTTCCAGCGCCAGGGTGTAGTCCTCACCGTGGTGCGTGATCGTCACGGCCGGCAGATACGGAGCGGGGGTGGACAGGGTGTAGCGACGCACGCGTTTGAGGTCGACCCAGCGCTCCTTGCCCACCAGGTAGAAACTGAAATCGCGCACCTGCGGCTGACCGGTGGAGGGCCAGTAGATCTCGTTGATGATGCCATGGCCGACCGTGGCCCACAGGCGTGATCCGCCCAGTGCGGTACTGATAAAATCCTTGTCGCTTGACGACCAGGTCGGCGCGATGCCGGGTGCACCGAAGGCCGCATCGCTCATGCGCTAGCCACCGTGACTGAAGGCCGGATAGTCGGTCATGCCGCCATCGACGAACACCGTGGTGCCGGTGACATAGCTGGCCACCTCGGAGGCCAGCACCACGGCCATGCCGGCGATGTCCGCGGGTTCGCCGACGCGGCCCATCGCGATCTTGCTGAGCAGGTCCTGCTTGCCGGCCGCGTCCTGCCACACCGCGGCATTGATCGGCGTACGGATTGCTCCGGGCGCGATGCACAGCACCCGCACGCCGTGCGGGCCAGCTTCCTGCGCCAGCGTCTTGGCCATCATCGACAGGCCGGCTTTGCTGGCGGCATAGGCGCTGTAGCCACTCCAGGCAATCACTTCGTGCACGCTGCTGGTGTTGAGGATGACGCCGGAGCGCTGCGGCACCATGCGCTTGAGGGCTTCGCGCGCGCACAGGAATGCGCCGGACAGATTGATCTGCAGCACCCGGTCCCATGACGACGGCTCGGCCTCCCATCCCAGCGCGCGGGCCCCATCGATGCCGGCATTGTTGACCAGCACGTCGATGCCGCCCCATTCGGTATCGAGCTTCTGGAACATGGCGCTCACCGCGTCGGCCTGCGCCACATCGGCGGCCAGGCCTAAGGTCTGGCAACCGCCGGCGCGCAGCTCACGCTGCAGCTGTTCGGTCTGCTCCGGGTGGACGACATAATTGATCGCCACACGGGCCTGCTCGGCCGCAAAGGCGCGCACGATCGCCTCACCGAGCCCGGAATTGCCACCGGTCACCAGTACCCGCTTTCCGGAGAGCTTCAGATCCATGCGATCTGTGAGCATAGCGGTCTTTCCCGGGTGGCTGAAGTCGGATAATGCGCCGTCATGTCGTTTTCAAGCTTTATTCGCTACTTGCTGCTGCCGGCTCGCCCGACCGTGCTGCTGTTGATTGCCATGCTGACGCTGGGTTTGCTGTTGGCTTCGCAGGTCGGCCTGTTCGGCATCGTGCTTCAGATCCTGCTGCTCAGCTGGCTGCTGAGCTACGGCTACGTGCTGCTTGAGCGCATCGCCAACGGCGCCGCCGAGCCGCCGGTGCTGGCGGTCGAGATGCTCAATCCGGTGAACGAACCGCGCGCGCTGCTGCAGGTGGCGCTGGTGGTGGCGGTGGGTGCCGGCCTGCATCTGCTGGCCGAGTTGGTGAATGCCGAGCTGGCAATCGCGCTGGCGTGCGTGGCCCTGCTGGCGCTGCCGGCATCGATCGGCGCGCTCGGCGCCGGCGACGCCCGGCAGGCGGCCAATCCGGTGGTGCTGTGGCGGATCATGCAGGGCCTCGGCGTGAGCTATCTGGGCATCGTGCTCGCCGTAATACTCGAGGTGGGCGCACTGCTGCTACTGGCCGGACGCGCTCAGGCGCCCGGATGGCTTTTGATCCCGGTGGGCCAGTTCGCCTGGCTGTCGCTGTTCGCGCTGATCGGCGGGGCGCTGTACGAGCAGCGCCTGGCGCTCGGTTACGAGCCGATCGACTCACCCGAGCGGCGCGCGCAACGTGCGCAGCGCTCGCTGGACAACGAGCGTTCGCGCTTTCTCGACCGCGTGTACGGCGAGGCACGCGGCGGCAACCTGGCCGCGGCCTGGGACAGCATCGAGCGCGAACTGGCCGCGCGTGACCATGCCTTCGACTTCTATGACTGGCTACTGGAACGCCTAACGCGCTTGCCGAGCGCGCCGCTGGCCGCACGCCTGGCGCAGGACTACATCCGCCGGGCGCTCGGCCACGACAACGCACGCGTCATCGTGGTGGCGCGCCGCTGCGTAAGCGCCGACGCGGACTTTCATCCGCGCTCGAGCGCCGAGACGCTGCGGGTGGCCGAGCTGGCGCGGCTTGCCGGCGACCGCGTAACCGCGCGCGCATTGCTGGCGCATTTCGAGCGCCACTTTCCGGGCGATGCGGCAGCCTCCCAGGCCGCCAGGATGGCCGCGCAGCTACGCCGCGATTGACAGGCCCGGCAGGTCGAACACCAGCACCTCGGCGTCGCGTCCGTTGATGAGCCGCAGCGTGGTGGTGTCGGTCAGCTTCAAGGCATCGCCGGCGGCCAGGACGGTGCCCTCGGCTTCGAGCTCGCCGCGCGCCAGATGCACGTAGGCGCGCCGGCCGGGCCGGATGTAGAGGCTGGCGCTCTCGCCGGAGTCAAACAGGCCGGCGTGCACGCGCGCATCCTGCTGCAGCAGCACCGAGTCATCGGTCCGATCGGGCGAGGCGATCAGGCGCAGCCGCCCGCGCCGCTCGGCGCCGGCGAAATGGCGCTGCTCGTAGCTGGGCGGAAGGCCGCGCTTCTGCGGCGTGATCCAGATCTGCAGGAAATGCACCGGCTCGGTGTCGGAGGCGTTGTACTCGCTGTGCTGAACGCCGCGCCCGGCGCTCATGCGCTGCACGTCTCCGGGCCGGATGATCGAGCCGTTGCCGAGCGAGTCCTGGTGCGCCAGCGCGCCCGACAGCACGTAGCTCAGGATCTCCATGTCGCGGTGTCCGTGGCTGCCAAAGCCCGCGCCCGGCTGCACCCGGTCTTCGTTGATCACGCGCAGCGGGCCGTACTCGACGTGGCGCGGATCGAAATAGTCGGCGAACGAGAAAGTATGAAAGGACTTCAGCCAGCCGTGATCGACAAAGCCGCGCTGGTCGCTGCGCCGCAGCTCCTGCATGGCATGCGTCAGCCGCGGTGCGCGGCCGACCCCTGCTGCGCCAGCATCTGAAGAACACAGGGAATGACCGGTCGCATGGACCTCCTCGCTTCCCTGTCGAGTGCGATAGAGTCTATCGCTTTCGAGCGGGGCTTGTCATGCCGCGCCGGGGAGAGGATGCATGCACACGGTCGCGCTGGTTGATGCGCTGCTGCATTTTGGCTCGGTGATTCTGCTGGCGGTAGGCGCTCTGCTGCCGATCGTGGATCCTCTGGCCGGCGCACCGATCTACCTGGCGATGACCGCGAGCTTCACCCACGAGGAACGCAGCCGCATGGCCAAGGCGGTCGCGATCAACAGCTTCTTGCTGCTGATCGCCTCGGCCTTGGTCGGTGCCTACGTATTGGACTTTTTTGGGCTGTCGATTCCGGCGGTACAGGTCGCGGGCGGGTTCGTGGTGTGCTCGATCGCCTGGTCACTGCTGCACAGTCCGAACTCCCCACCGGCCATGCAGCGCACCGGTCCGACCGCGGTTGAGGTGCGTGATC
>DASXYW010000113.1:0-39888 GCA_036502265.1 Steroidobacteraceae bacterium
GCGATCACGACGTCTGCGCTCGCCCAGCGGCTGAGGTCGGCCAACACTCGCTGCTTGAGCTCGAGCTGCTCGGGAATGTTCTCCTGGATGATGTCGGCCTGGCGTGCCATGGCTTCCAGATCCGTGGTGAACAACAATCGGCCTTTTGGCGGCAACGGCGCGAACGTCAACTGCGACAGGGCGGCCTCGGCGTTGTCGACCGCGCCACGAATCCATTGCTCCATCTCCGGGCGCAGGTCTGCCGCCAGTACATCGATGCCGAAATGCAGCGCGCGCGCCGCCCAGCCCCCGCCGATCACACCGGTACCCAGCAGACCCAGAGTCTTCACCTGCCGCATCGCCATCCTCCTCGATATGCTTCCCAAATCGCCCCACCGGCCGCGGCCGAGCCGCGCCTTTTTTTAATGTCACCGTAATAATATAACAATTCAGGCCAGAACGAGCCGATCGGCGGGGTCGGAATGTGGCTATGAACGATGCCTGGGTAGGAGTGGGGTCGCAGCACTGATGTGGTGCTGCCTGAATCAACGTTCAATGACTCGACCGGTACTCCATGGCCGCCGAAGGCCGGTCTGAAAGAGCCTAATAGATTGATTATAAGAATATCTTTTGGCGGGCCTCGGCCTTTCTTGCATCGTCACAGTCGTTCGGGGATCATACAAACGTCGGGGGGTCGACATAATTGAGCGGGTATTCAATGCCCCAGCCGGCGGGGACTTCCAGCACTGAACACGCACCGGACGGCGCGCGCGCGCCGCTGCGCGTTGGCGTGATCCTGGCCGATCACTTCACCCTGTCAGCTTTCGCTGTATTCATCGATCACCTGCGGCTCGCGGCCGACGAAGGCGATCGCAGCCGGCCGCTGCACGTACACTGGTCGATAATGGCCAGCGGCGGCCAACCGATTCGCGCCAGCTGCGGCGTCGCGATCGAGCCCACCAGCGACCTGCTGGCTCCCGAGGCGCTCGATCACCTGGTGGTGATCGGCGGAATCCTGCATGCCGGCCCGCAGGTGGATGAAGCCACCAACCGTTATCTGCGCGAGGCAGCTGCTCGCGTGCCGCTGATCGGGGTGTGCACGGGCAGCTTCGTATTGTGCCGCGCCGGTCTAATGAAGGGCCGACGAACTTGCGTGAGCTGGTATCACTACCAGGATTTTCGCGAGGCATTCCCCGATCACGAGGTGGTGGCCGATCGCCTGTTCCTGGTAGACGGTCCACGCATCACCTGCGCAGGCGGCGCCGGCACCGCAGCGCTGGCCACCTACCTGATCGAGCGTCATCTCGGGCCGGCGGTGGCGCACAAGGCCAGCCAGGTACTGCTGTTCGATCGTCCGCGCGCCGGCAGCGAGGCCCAGCCGCACCCGCCGATATCCGAGACCGTCAACGAGCAACGGGTACGGCGTGCGCTGCTGCTGATGGAACAGAACCTGACTCGCCCGATCACGATCACGAACGTTGCCGCGGAGCTCGGCGTGTCGGTGCGACAGCTCGAGCGGCTGTGTCGCGAACACGCCGGCCTGACTCCGGCGGCACTGTATCGGCAGTTGCGGCTGCGGTATGCCAGCTGGCTGATCGAAAACACCAACCGCTCGGTCACCGACATTGCCATCGAGGCCGGGTTTGCCGACTGCGCGCATTTTTCACGGCAATTCAAAGGAGCCTTCGGCCTCTCGCCGACGACGCGACGCTTGCAGCCGGACCGCTCCGTCCGGCGCGATTTCGCGGGGACGCGCGTGTTTGAGTAGTGCTCACGCCAGGCGGCCTGGTGCTGAGCGGATGGCGCAAACGTTCAATCGCGCTCCCCAGGCGTCGTATCTAATGCATTGAAAATGAGCTGAATCGCGACAAGGAAAAAGCCAATGAATTCCAAGGTCTCCTACGCGGTGGCGGCAATCCTGAGTGGCACCACATTGGCCGCGTACCCCTCGGCGGCGAAAGCCGACAGCGCCGCGCCCGGCGTCGCCACCGAATCGTCGGAACTCGCCGAGATCACCGTTACGGCGCAGCGGCGCACCGAGAACATTCAGGACGTGCCGATCTCGATGCAGGCCTTGACCTCGCAGACGCTGGAACAGCTCAACGTCACCACCTTCGACGACTATCTCAAGTATCTGCCGAACGTCACGTCCGCCAACAACGGACCTGGCCAGAACGAAGTCTTCATGCGCGGGCTAAGCGCCGGGTCGCAGGCGAGCCAGGGCAGCGGCTCGACCGGCTTGTGGCCCAATGTCGCGATCTATCTTGATAATCAGTCCGGTCAGCTGCCCAACCGCAATCTCGATATCTACGCGGCTGATATGGAGCGCATTGAGGTACTCGAGGGCCCGCAGGGCACGCTGTTCGGAGCCGGCGCCGAGGCCGGTGCGATCCGATACATCACCAACGCACCAAAAATCGACGCCACCGAAGGCAGCGTCAAAGGCGGCTATGGCTGGACCTCGCACGGCGACCCCAATACCGATGTGACGGCGGTGTTGAATTTGCCGCTGATGGCCGAGCACTTGGCGGTGCGCGCGGTGATCTACTACGACCATCGCGGCGGCTATATCGACAACGCGCCGGCGACCTTCGCACGCAGCAATACCGATAACGGCATCCACTTCGCCAACTATCCGGCGATCGCTGGGGCGTGTCCGGACGGCCTGCCAAACGATGGCTTTTGCGTGCCTCCGGGCAGCCCGGTGGCCAACAACAGTGCGATCGCCGACCGCGCCATCAATCCGACCACCTACCAGGGCGGTCGCGGCGAGTTGCTGTACAAGTTCAACGACGATTGGGACGTGCTGATCTCGCAGTCCTATCAGGATCTGAATACCCAGGGAGTGTTCTACCAGCAGCCCAATGGTTCCGACGGCACCGCGCTGAAGCCGCTGGAAGTCACGTTGTTCAACCGCGCCTTCGACAAGGACCGGTTCGAAAGCACCGCCTGGACTTTCAACGGCAAGCTCGGACCGATTAAGGCGGTCTATACGGGCGGCTATCTGGTACGCAACGTCGAGCAGACCGGTGACTACACTAACTATGCGCGCGGTGTGTACGCCGGCTATTACCAGTGCTACGGTCCTCCGGGCGCGGCCACCTTCGATGCCGACCCGAGCCTGACGCCGACCTGTTTCTCGCCCAGTGCCACCTGGCGCTCGGTCGAGCGCAATACCCACCAACAGCACGAGCTGCGTTTCACTACGCCGGACGAGTGGCGGCTGCGCGCGATCGCCGGCGCCTATTACGAGAACAACACACTGTACGATCAGACCGGCTGGAACTACCGCACCGTTCCGGCGTGCACCTCCAATGGCGCCGCCGGTACGCCCGGCAACACCGGTTGTTTCGCAACCATCGGCACATTTGCGGGCACCACCGTGCAAAATCCGGGATTGCAGGGGCCCAATACATCGTTCTACCAGGACACAGTACGCCAGACCCGCCAAACCGCCTTCTTCCTGTCGCTGGACTTCGACATCATTCCAAAGGTCCTAACCCTGACCGTGGGATCGCGGCACTTCCTGTTCGAGAACTACTCGGCCGGCAGTGTGCTGTCGAGCTTTGGCTGCTTTGAGGGCGGCGCGCCACCTGGCGGCTGCCAGTCGGCGTTCTCCTATAACCTCAATGCCGAGAATCTGCGCGACAGCGAGTCCGGCACCAAGAATCGCGCCAACCTGACCTGGCACGTCACCCCCGATGTGATGGTGTATTACACCTTCTCGCAGGGCTTCAGGCCCGGCGGCTTCAACCAGAATGGCGGAACGTTCTACGGCAACGGCCCGGATGGTGTGCCGCAGTTCGGCGTGCCCAAGTCATATTCCTCCGACCGCCTGACCAACAACGAGATCGGGTGGAAGACCGAATTCTTCGATCACCGCCTGCAATGGAACGGCGCGATTTATCGCGAAGACTGGAACAACGTCCAGATATCGTTTTTCGACCCTGGCCTGACCGGTAACATCTTCTTCGACACCAACGGCCAGGATTTCGTGATCAAGGGCATCGAGACCTCGCTGGTCGCGCGGCTGTTCACCGGGCTGACGCTACAGGGCAGTGCCTCCTGGAACCAGAGTGAGCAGACCAATTCGCCGCAGCTGATCGACAACAATCCGGCCAGTGCCGGTTTTGGCAAGCCGATCACGCAGGTGTGTGGGGCTACCGGTTGTACCTCGGCACTCAACCCGTTTGGCCGGGTTGGCGCGCCAAGCGCCAATGCGCCGCCGATCCAGTACACCCTGCGGGCACGCTATGACTGGCACATCGGCGATTTCGCGCCATTCGCTCAGTTTGCAGCGACCCACAACGGCCACTCGTTCACGCAGGCGGGCGCGAATCCCACGATCGGTGCCGGGCCGATCACCAACTCGCGCGGGCGTTTCGAAAACCCGGCCTATACGACCTACGACGCATCCGTCGGCGTGAGCAAGGGGCCGTGGAATGCCATGCTGTTTGGAGAGAATCTTAGCAATTCGAACGCCAGTACCTTCGTCAGCACCGACCAATTCATCGTCGAGCAGACGCCACTGCGGCCGCGTGTCGTGGGATTGACGTTTAGCTATAATTACTGAGCGCTAACGAGCCGCCACGGGCGGCGCTCACTGGCGGCATCTGCCGCCCGGCGCTGCTGTTGCGATGAACCGCCCTTCCTCGATCGAACTTGAAGTCGAGCAGCTGCGTCAGCGCGTGCAGGCGAATCAGTTCGCCGAAGCGCTGCAGGCGGCCGATGCGCTGCTGCAGTCAGTCCCGGACAATCGCGACGTTCTGTACCTGCGCGCGGTATCACAGCGCCTGCTGGGCGATATCTCCGGCGCGCTCGCCACGCTGGCGCGGCTCGAACCTCTGCACCCACGATTCAGCGGCCTCTATCAGGAGCGCGGCCATTGTCATGTCGCCCGCAAGCAGGCGAGCGAGGCGATCGATGCCTTTCTGCGCGCCGTGAATCTCAATCCGGCCCTGCCGGCAAGCTGGCGCATGCTCGAGAGCCTGTATCGGATGCGCGGCCGGGATCTCGAAGCCGCGCAGGCGGCCGAGCACGTTGCGACGCTTCAGCGCTTGGCGCCGGAGGTGGTGGCTGCAACTGCCCAATTCTCGGACGGCGATCTGGCAGCGGCCGAGCAACATATCCGCGCCTACTTACTGCAGCGCGGCGAGGATGTCGAGGCGATGCGATTGTTGGCGCGCATCGGCGTGGCGCACGGCGTGCTCGACGACCCGCAACTGCTGCTCGAGGGCGTGCTCGAACTTGCTCCGGACTACCGGCTCGCCCGCGCCGAATACGCGCAGGTGCTGCTGGATCGGCATCTCTACCGCGAGGCCCTGGAGCAAGCCGAGCAACTGCTGGTTGCCGAGCCGCTCGATCGCCGCTACCGAACGCTGCGGGCGAGCGCTGCGGTCGGCTTGGGGCAGCACGAACGTGCGATCGAACTGTACCGCGCGCTGCTGCCGGGGGCGCAGCAACCCGCTGAGCTGCACCTGTCAATCGCGCACTCGCTCAAGACCCTGGGCCGTGGTCGCGAGGCCGTCGACCACTACCATCAGGCCGCCCGGGCACGCTCAGACTTCGGCGACGCATACTGGAGCCTGGCCAATCTCAAGACTTACCGCTTCCCGGACGAGGAACTTGCGCGCATGCGTGCGGCCGAGACCGATGCGGCAATCTCGACCGCCGATCGCTTCCATCTGTGCTTCGCCCTCGGCAAGGCATTCGAGGATCGAGGGCAATATCAGACTTCATTCGAGTACTACACGCGCGGTAATGCTCTCAAGCATGCTGAATGCCGCTACCGCCCGGAGACCATGGAACTTAACACGCGGCTGCAGATCGCTACCTGCACAGCGCAGCTGCTGGCGAGTCACGTGCACTCCGGGGCGCGCGCGCCCGACCCGATCTTCGTTCTGGGTTTGCCGCGCTCTGGATCAACCCTGATTGAGCAGATTCTCGCCTCGCATTCGCAGGTCGAGGGCACGCAGGAACTGGCCGACATTCCGCGCATGGTCGCCGCCTTGCAGGGACGCGAGAGCGATGTCGCCAACCCGCGCTATCCGGGTGTGCTGGCCTTGATGAGCGATGCCGACTTCACGCGTCTCGGCAATAAATATCTGCACGACACGCGCATCTTTCGCAGCGGCAGGCCGCGCTTCATCGACAAGATGCCCAACAATTTCCGTCACATCGGACTCATTCACCTGATGCTGCCGCAGGCGAAGATCATCGATGCGCGCCGCGAGCCAATGGCCTGCTGCTTCGGCAACTTCAAGCAGTTGTTCGCCTACGGCCAGGAATTCACCTACAGCATCGAGGACATTGCGCGCTACTACCGCACCTACCTTAAGCTGATGCGACACTGGGACAGCGTGCTGCCGGGACGTGTGCTGCGGGTGCAGTACGAAGATCTGGTCGCCGACCTGAACGGTAACGTCCGGCGATTGCTCGACTACTGCGGGCTGACGTTCGAGCCGGCCTGCATCGAATTCCACAAGACCGAGCGCAGTGTGCGCACCGCCAGCTCCGAGCAGGTGCGCCAGCCACTGTACCGCGAGGGCCTGGAGCAGTGGCGCCATTACGAGCCCTGGCTCGGGCCGCTGCGCGATGCGCTCGGCGATGCGCGGGCCTAGCGCTGTGAGTGCTGCCAGTTCTCGGCCACGTAGTATGGCACCTCAGCCGCGGGCAACAGCGTGCGGCCGAGAATGTGATCGGCGGCCTTCTCCGCCAACATGATGGTCGGGGCGTTCAGATTCCCGGTGGTGATCGAGGGCATGATCGACGAGTCCACCACCCGCAATCCCTGCACGCCGATGACACTCGTGTGCGGATCGACCACGGCCATTGGATCGGCGGCGCTACCCATGCGACAGCTGCACGAAGGGTGGTAGGCGCTCTCGACATGCTCGCGGATGAAGGCGTCGATCTGCTCATCGCTGGTGACCTTCGCCCCTGGCTGGAGCTCGCGCCCACGGTACGGTTCGAACGCGGCCTGCGCGAAAATCTCGCGCGTCAGGCGCACACATGCCCGCATCTCCACCCAGTCAGCCGGCTCGGACATGTAATTGAATCGCACACGCGGTGCTTGCATCGCATCCGGCCCCGACAGGCGTACGTATCCCCGGCTCATTGAGCGCATCGGCCCGACGTGCGCCTGGAATCCGTGCTCACGTGCCAGCGAGGAGCCATCGTAACTGACGGCCAGTGGCAGGAAATGGAACTGAATGTCGGGATACGGCACGCCCGGCCGGCTGCGGATGAAGCCGCCGGTCTCGAATTGGTTGCTGGCGCCCAGACCGCCTTTGGTGAGCAGCCATCGCAGCCCGACCAGCGCCTTGCGCAGCGGTCGGGTGTGCGGATAGAGCGTGACGGGCTGGCGGCTGGCGAACTGAAAGTAAAACTCCAGGTGGTCCTGGAGATTCTCACCCACCCCCGCGAGCTCCTGGACGATCGGAATGCCGTGCTGGGCGAGCTCGTCTACGGGTCCGATACCGGAGAGCTTCATCAGCTGGGGAGAATTGATAGGTCCCGCGCACAACAGAACCTCGCGCGCGGCCAAGGCCAAGCGCTCCTCGCCGTCGCGTCGGTAGAGGACACCGCTCGCTCGGCGACCCTCAAAGACGATGCGCAGCGCGCGTGCCTGCGACAGCACGCGCAAGTTGTGGCGCCGCATCGCCGGCTTCAGGTAGGCGCGGGCAGTGCTGCAACGCCGACCCGCATCCACGGTCATGTCGAGCCGTCCGAAGCCCTCCTGCTGGTAGCCGTTGAGATCGCTGCTGCGCTGGTAGCCAGCCTGCCGCCCGGCATCCAGCCACGCCGCGTGCAGCGGATTGCTCAACGAGCCATAACAGGTGACCAGCCTGCCATCACCGCCACGATAGGCATCGGCGCCTTCGGTGCGCCGCTCAGCGCGCCGGAAATACGGCAGCACCTGCCGGTAGCCCCAACCGGCAGCGCCCTGTGCTTCCCAGCGTTCAAAATCGAGGGCGTTGCCGCGCACATACACCAAACCGTTGATCGACGAGGAGCCGCCGAGCACCTTGCCGCGCGGCACCTGCAGGCGGCGGCCGCTCAGATGCGGTTCCGGTTCGGTGCGATACGACCAGTCGTACTTCGTCATGTTCATCGGAATCGACAGCGCGCCGGGCATCTGCAGGTACACTGATCGGTCCGAGCCGCCGTACTCGAGCACCAGCACCCGGTAGCTACCGTCCGCCGTCAACCGATTGGCGAGCACGCAACCGGCGGAACCGGCGCCCACGATCACATAGTCAAAGGTGTCCGACGGCAACGGCACGACACTTTTCAGTAGGGCGCGTCGACGTGACCGAGCGCGACGTAGACGCTCTTGAGCTGCGAGTAGTGTTCGAGCGCGGCCCGGCTGTTCTCGCGCCCTAGGCCGGAGAGCTTGTAGCCGCCGAAGGGAAGCTCGATCGGGGTGACGTTGTAGTGGTTGATCCAGCAGGTTCCGGCCTGCAGCTTGGCAATGACGCGGTGGGCACGTTGTACGTCGGCCGTAAACACACCGGCAGCCAGCCCGAACTCGGTCGCGTTGGCGCGCGCGATAACCTCGGCCTCCTCGTCGAATTCCAGCACCGACATGACCGGGCCGAAGATCTCCTCGCGCACGATCGCCATGTCATCGTGGCAGGCGTCGAACACCGTTGGCTCGACGAACCAACCATTGGCAAGATCGCCGGTGGTCACACGCCGCCCACCCACGGCCAGGTGCGCCCCGTCGGCCGCGCCGCGGGCAATGTAGGCGAGAACCTTCTCCATGTGGGTGCGCGAGATCAGCGCGCCCACGTCGGTGTCCGGATCAAGCGGATTGCCGATGCGCATCGCTCGCACGCGCGCCACCAGCCGCTCGATAAACTGCGCCTTGATGCTGCGATGGACGAATACGCGAGTGCCGTTTGAACATACCTCGCCGGCTGAATAGAAATTTCCTAGCAGCGCACCGCCCACGGCGTTATCGAGCTGCGCGTCCTCGAACACGATCAGCGGTGACTTGCCGCCCAGCTCCAGCGTGACGTGCTTGAGCGATGCGGCCGCGTCCGCCATGACCGCGCGTCCGGTACCGACCTCTCCGGTCAGCGAGATCTTGCGGATCAGCGGGTGACGGGTCAGCAGACGACCCGTTTCGGCGGCGCCCTGGACCACCTGAAAGATGCCGTCGGGCAAGCCGGCGGCAGTGAAAATCTCGGCCAACACTCGCGCGCTCAGCGGCGTCAGCTCGGCCGGCTTGAAGATCATCGCATTGCCGCAGGCCAGCGCCGGCGCGGCCTTCCAACAGGCGATCTGCAGCGGATAGTTCCAGGCACCGATTCCCGCCACCACGCCCAGCGGCTCGCGTCGCGTGTAACCGAAGGCGCCCGGCCCCAGATCGACATGCTCACCGGCCAGGCCGGCTGCGAGGCCGGCAAAATATTCCAGACAGTCGGCGCCCGAGCTGACATCGACCACACGGGTCTCGCGAATCGGTTTGCCGGTGTCGCGCGTCTCGAGCTCGGCGAGTTCGGCATTGCGCGAGCGTAATAGATCGGCCGCGCGCCGCAGGATGCGGCCGCGCTCCATCCCGGTCAGAGCGGCCCACTGCGGCTGCGCCGCGCTCGCCCGGGTGACGGCCGCCGCGATCTGCACGGGCCCGTCGATCGGCAGTTCGGCTAGAATCGCCCCGGTCGCCGGATTGATGGTGGTGAGAAGCTCAGCGCGATAGCTCGGCAGCGCGGGGGCCGTGTGCACGGCTGCCGGTGCCGCGGCGGCATCACCCGGCTCACCTTCCTTCAGCCGGCGGTCGACGAAGGCTGTCAACAGCGCCCGGCCGCTCTCGCTATCAGCTTCGTTCCAGTCCGACAGCGCTGCGCGTAACCACACGCCGTCAATCATTGCCGCCACCATCGCCGCGAGGCTGCGTGCCTCGCCGGTCGGCAGCAGCCGACCGAGAGCATGGCGCAGATTCGACAGCATCCTCTGCTGATACGCATGCTGTACCCGCTTGAATCCGCGCACGTGCAATACCTGACCCCAGAACGCCAGCCAGGCGGTACCGGTGCGCCGATCGAATTCCTCCGGCGCAAGATTGGCGTCGATCACCGCCTGAATGCGCCCGCGCGGGGTGCGCGCCAGTCGCAGGCGGCTGCCGACACGCTCGGCGACTCGGGTCGCGAGCGTGCGAAATGCGGCCTCGAGCAAGCCATCCTTGTCGCCGAAATAATGCGCCACCAGGCCCGGGGACACGCCGGCGCGGCCGGCGATCTGCTGCAGGGTGCTGCCGACGTATCCGACTTCGGCCAGACTATCGATCGTGACCTCGATGAGCTGGCGTCGCCGGGCCTCTTCGGGCTCCTGTCCGGCGGGAACCGACGATCGGGAGCGCGGCACATTCATGGAGCACCGCATTGATCGGCTGTGCAATGATAAGCTTTCGACGGGGGATGCCTAGGCTGGCCTGGCGCTATAGTTGAAGCAGAAGCAGCAGCAGTAAAAGCCGTTGCTTCAATCATTTGCAGTGGGCTTGGCACGCTCGACATGAACTCAATTAAACAGCTGTTCAATAGATCATGCGTGGCGCTGCGACCCCGGTCAAGCGCGGCGCCGGCTGCACTGCTGGCGGCCACCCTGATCACGGCTTCTGGCGCAGGCCTGGCTGCGAGCGACACCCAGCCGCTCGAGAATCCATCCTGTCGCTCCGTGCGCCTGTCCGACATTGGCTGGACCGACGTCACCGCGACCACTGCGCTGTTCAGCGTGCTGGTGCGCGATCTGGGCTACCAGCCGCAGGTCAACGTGCTATCGCTGCCGGTCACGTACGCGTCGATGAAAAACGGCGACATCGACATCTTTCTGGGTAACTGGATGCCGTCACAGGAGGCTGATCGCAAGCCGTATGTGGCGGATGGCTCGATCGAGGTTGTCGGCGCCAATCTGACCGGTGCGAAATACACGCTTGCGGTGCCTGCGTATACCTACGACGCGGGACTAAGGGACTTCGCCGATATCCGGCACTTCGCCGCGCCACTCAATGATTCGATCTATGGCATCGAGCCTGGCAACGACGGTAATCGTCTGGTGCTGGGCATGATCAGCGATGACCAGTTTGGGCTGAAGGAATTCAAGCTCATTGAATCGAGCGAGCAAGGCATGCTCGCACAGGTCGAACGCTCAGTGCGCGCGCACGCTCCGATCGTATTTCTCGCCTGGGACCCGCACCCGATGAACATGCGCTTTAATCTGCGCTATCTGTCGGGTGGCGATAGCGTGTTCGGCCCGAACTTCGGCGGCGCGGCGGTCTACACCAACACCCGTGCCGGTTATCTGGCAGCCTGCCCCAACATAGCGCGGCTGCTAAAAAACCTTCAATTCACGCTGCGCTCCGAGGACGAGATCATGGCCGCGATCCTCGATCGCCATCAGGCGCCCGAGGCGGCGGCTGCCGCCTGGATGCAGACTCATCGCAGCGCGGTCGCCGCCTGGCTCGATGGGGTGCAGACCTTCGACGGCAAGTCGGCCATGGCGGCCGTGTATGCCGCCGCTGCGGATCGCGGCGGCGAGAGCTTTGAGGGCTGGATCAGCGCGCACAAAATTCCGGTCGGTGATGCCGTGGCGATCGCGATCGAGTACGTCAAGAGCCACGGCAAGCTGTTCTTTGACGTGGTTTCGGCCACCATCCGCGGCAGCGTAAACGGCCTCACCGCGCTGCTGCTGGTAGTTCCGGGACCGCTGTTGGTGCTGGGCCTGGCAGGCTTCGCCTGGTTTGTTCGGCGCTCCCTGGCCCTGGCGCTGTTCGTTACGGTAGCGCTGCTGTTCATCATGAATCAGGGCTACTGGACGGCAACCCTCGAAACACTCTCGCTCGTGATCGTGGCAGCGCTGTTGTCGACCGCGATCGGCGTGCCACTGGGTATTGCGGCGGCCCACCGGCCACGTCTGTACGCGGCGATGCGGCCGGTGCTGGATCTGATGCAGACCCTGCCAACCTTTGTCTATCTGATTCCCACCTTGGTGCTGTTCGGACTGGGCGTGGTTCCGGGCCTGATCTCCACCGTGATCTTCGCCCTGCCCGCGCCGATCCGACTGACCCAACTGGGCATCAACTCGGTACCGCAACCGCTGATCGAGGCCGGCCACGCATTCGGCTGCAGCAACCTGCAGATGCTGTGGAAGGTGGAACTGCCCAGCGCCGCACCCACCATCCTCACCGGCATCACCCAGTGCATCATGCTGAGCTTATCGATGGTGGTTATTGCGGCACTGGTCGGCGCCGGCGGGCTCGGCGTGCCGGTGGTGCGGGCCCTCAACAGCGTTCAGGTCGGTATGGGCTTCGAGGCCGGATTCGTGATCGTGCTGCTGGCGATCATCCTGGACCGCATCTGCCGCCCACCCTCATGAGCGCGATGCTGGAATTCAGCCAGGTCGACATCGTGTTCGCCCCCAAGGGCAAGCGGCGGGCAGCCTCGGCTGTGCGCCAGGCGCTCGCGGCCCTGGACGCCGGCGGCACGCGCACCCAGATCGAGCAACAGACCGGGGTTGTCGTCGGCGTCGCCAACGCCAATCTTGCGGTCGAGCGCGGCGAGATCTGCGTGCTGATGGGGCTGTCGGGCTCGGGCAAGTCGACGCTGCTGCGCGCTGCAAACGGGCTCAATCCGGTGACGCGTGGACGCGTGCTGGTGGGCGACGCACAGGCCACTGTGGACATCGCCGCCTGCGATGCACCGACCCTGCGGCGCGTGCGGCGTCTGCGCATCGCCATGGTATTCCAGCAATTCGCCCTGTTGCCCTGGCGCAGTGTGCGCGAGAACGTCGCCTTCGGGCTGGAGATACGCGGCGAGTCATCGGAGCAGCGTCGGCGGATCGTGGACCACCAGCTGGAACTGGTCGGACTGACCCAGTGGGCCGATCGCTATTGCCACGAACTCTCGGGCGGAATGCAGCAGCGCGTTGGGCTGGCACGTGCGCTGGCCACCGATGCAGATATTCTTCTCATGGACGAGCCGTTCTCGGCACTCGACCCCTTGATCCGCCGCAAGCTGCAAGATGAGCTGTGCAGCCTCCAGAGCAAGCTGCACAAGACCATTCTGTTCGTCAGCCATGATCTCGACGAGGCGCTGCGGCTGGGCGACCGGATTGCGATACTCGAGGGGGGATGCATCGTGCAAATCGGCACGCCGCAGCAGATCGTGCACCAGCCGGCCGATGCCTACGTCGCAGAATTCGTGCGCCACGTAAATCGACAAACGGCGCTCAAAGGCGCGCCAGCCTCCCTCGCGGCCGACCCTGGCGGCCCGGACTGATGTCGTTTATGTTCAAGTAACGCGACGCGCATATGCTCGGCGAGCCCGCGGTGGCACCGGCATCATGCGTCACTAAGACACAGCCGCCCCGGCGCGGCAGGTAACCCCAAGTGCAGCGCTTCTCGGCTCTTTCGCTCCTGCTGCGCGGACTCGGCGGCCACCGCAGCTGGCAGCCTCACTGGCGCAAGGCGCAGCCCCAACGCGCCTACGATGCACTCATTGTCGGTGGCGGCGGCCATGGCCTTGGAACCGCCTATCACCTCGCCAGGGAGCATGGTCTTAAACGCATTGCGGTGCTGGAAAAAGGCTGGATTGGCGGCGGCAACACCGGGCGCAACACCACCGTGGTCCGCTCCAACTACCTGTTCGACGAATCCGCTGCCCTGTACGAGCACGCCGTGAAGCGCTGGGAGCACCTGTCCCAGGAGCTCAACTACAACGTCATGTTTTCGCAGCGCGGCGTGCTGATGCTGGCTCACACGCTGCACGACGTGCAGGTTGGCAAACGCCACGTTTACGCCAATCGCGCTAATGGCGTGGACAACGAGTGGCTGAACGCGGAGGAGACGCAGCGCTTCTGCCCGCTTCTGAACGTAGGCGACATCCGCTATCCGGTGCTAGGCGCCGCATTGCAGCGCCGCGGCGGGACCGCGCGCCACGATGCCGTCGCCTGGGGCTACGCGCGTGCCGCCGACGCACTCGGAGTCGACATTATCGAGAACTGTGAGGTCACCGCGATCCGGCGCGGCCCCGATGGACGCATCGCGGGCGTGGACAGTACCCGCGGTCCGATCCACGCGCCCAAAGTCGGCGTCGTGGCCGCCGGACATACCAGCGTTTTGATGCGGATGGCCGAGGTGCGCGTGCCGCTGGAGAGCTATCCGTTGCAGGCATTCGTTTCCGAGCCGGTCAAGCCGGTGTTCCCGTGCGTTGTCATGTCCAACACGATTCACGCCTATGTCAGCCAGTCGGACAAGGGCGAGCTGGTGATCGGCGCCGGCACGGACGCGTATACCTCGTACACCCAGCGCGGCGCCCTGCATGTGACCACGCACGCGCTCGAAGCGGTATGCGAATTGTTCCCCCGCTTTCGTCGACTGCGCATGCTGCGCAACTGGGGCGGCATCGTCGATGTCACGCCCGATCGCTCGCCGATAATCGGCAAGACGCCGGTCCCAGGCCTGTACGTCAATTGCGGCTGGGGCACGGGGGGGTTCAAGGCGACACCGGGTTCGGCCCATCTGTTTGCCTGGACCATGGCACACGATGAACCGCACCCGATCTGCGCGCCATTTTCGCTCGAGCGCTTCGTAGCCGGCCACCTGATCGATGAATCCGCGGCAGCGGCCGTGGCCCACTAGATATGCTGCTGATCCCCTGCCCTCACTGCGGCGAGCGCGCCGAAATCGAGTTCAGCTACGGCGGCCAGGCGCACATCGAGCGTCCGGCCTGCGGCCCGGAAGTCACCGAGGCGCAATGGGCCGCCTTCCTGTACCTTCGTGACAATGCCCGCGGCGTGCACGCGGAACGATGGCGGCACACGCACGGCTGCGGTCGCTACTTCAACGCGCTGCGCGATACGACCAGCGATCGATTCATCGCGATCTACGCAGCGGGCCAGCCCCGACCATGAGTGCCCGTATATCCTGGCGCACAGCGGCCGGTGGCCTGATTCATCGCGACCGCCGATTGCGATTCCGCTTCGATGGCCGCACCCTTACCGGAGTTCAGGGCGATACGCTGGCCTCGGCGCTGCTGGCCAATGGCGTGCACCTGGTCGGGCGCTCATTCAAGTATCACCGCCCGCGCGGCATCCTCGCGGCGGGTGCCGAGGAACCCAATGCGCTGGTGACCGTGCGGCGCGACGCGGCGCGCTGCACGCCCAATCTGCGCGCCACACAGGTCGAGCTGTACGAGGGGCTGCAGGCGGTAAGCCAGAATCGCTGGCCGTCGCTGCGGGTGGATGCGGGCGCCCTCGGTGGGCTGCTCGCCGGCTTTCTGCCCGCCGGCTTCTACTACAAGACCTTCATGTGGCCCAGGCGAGCGTGGACCGCCTGCTATGAGCCGCTGATTCGCGCCGCGGCCGGTCTCGGCCGCGCGCCCGAGCATCCTGACCCGGACCGCTATGCACAGCGCTATGCCCACTGCGATGTGCTGGTCGTCGGTGCCGGCCCTGCGGGGCTGGCCGCCGCGACGGCCGCAGCACAGCGCGGCGCCCGCGTGATGCTGTGCGACGAGCAGGCCGATTTCGGTGGTTCGCTGCTCAGCGATGCCGAAGCACTGATCGAGGGCCAACCGGCCACAGCGTGGTTGGCCGAGACCCTGAGCGAATTACAGGGCAACGAGCGCGTCACGCTGCTGGCGCGTACCAGCGCCTTCGGCTGCTCCCCTCACAACTGGATCGCCCTCAATGAGCGGCTGACCGATCACCTCGCCAACGCCGATCCGGCGAGCGCACGCGAGCGGCTGTGGCAGGTGCGTGCGCAGCAACTGGTGATCGCCACCGGCGCCATCGAGCGTCCGCTGGTGTTCCCAGGTAATGATCGCCCCGGCATCATGCTGGCCGGGGCCGCGCGCACCTATCTGCGGCGCTATGGGGTGCTGCCCGGCGCCCGCGCAGTGCTCGCGACCGCCTGCGATGCGGCCTATCGCTGCGCCTTTGACTTGCAGGCCGCCGGCGTCAGAGTGGCCCTGATTGCCGATGTGCGCGCTCAAATCAACGAGGCGCTGCAGAGCGAGGCACAGCGCTCGGGGATTGCCGTGATGACGCAGGCAACGGTCATGGCCACTCACGGCCGCACTCGGGTGCGTGCCGCCGACATTGTCCGCCTGGATGGGAACCGCAAGCCATTGCCAGGCGCGCGACGCGAAGTCTGCGATCTGCTGCTGATGTCAGGCGGTTACACCCCGAGCGTACACCTGCACTCCCAGTCGCGCGGCGCGCTGGCGTGGAACGAGCCCCTGCAGTGCTTCGTTCCGGTTCCACCTGCATATGCGCCGCTGCGCTCAGCCGGTGCCTGCCGCGGCCTGTTCGAGCGGGCTGCAGTGATCCGCGACGGTCGCGCGGCCGGTGCTGACGCCGCGCACGCCGCCGGCCACGGCGACGGATCGGACAATGCACCGGCCGCCCTGCCGACGAGCGGCGGCGATGCGTATGCCGGTGCGCTGCCCCAACCAGTGCCCGGCGCGCAGGGCAAGGCCATTGTCGACTGGCAGAACGATGTCACCGTGGCTGACCTTTCGCTGGCCGCGCGCGAGGGCTTTCGCTCCATCGAGCACGTGAAGCGCTACACCACGACTGGCATGGCCACCGACCAGGGCAAGACCTCGAACCTCAATGCGCTCGGCATCGTCGCGCAACAGCTTGCGCAGCCGGTGGCCGATGTCGGCCTGACCACCTTCCGCATGCCCTATACGCCCGTGACCTTCGGTAGTTTTGCCGGATACGCGCGCGCCAGCCTGTTCGATCCGGTGCGTACAACAGCGCTGCACCCGTGGGCGGAACAGGCCGGCGCGGTGTTCGAGGACGTGGGCGCCTGGAAGCGCGCACGCTATCTTCCGCGAGCTGGCGAGGACATGGATGCCAGCGTCGAGCGCGAGTGCCTGGCGGTACGCCGGCAGCTCGGGCTGTTCGACGCTTCTACGCTCGGCAAGATCGAGGTGGTCGGTCCGGACGCGGCCGCCTTTTTGGATCGCATGTATGTCAATTCGTTCTCTAGTCTCGCGGTTGGCCGCTGCCGATATGGGCTGCTGCTGCGCGAGGACGGCTTCATCTTCGACGACGGTGTGATCGCGCGTGTCGCCGAGGATCGCTTCCACGTCACCACCACGACCGGTGGGGCTGCCCGCGTGCTGGCATGGCTGGAGGATTATCTGCAGACGCAGTGGCCCGAGCTGCAGGCCTGGTTGACCTCGACCACCGAGCAATGGGCCGTGCTGGCACTGCAGGGACCGTGCTCGCGTCAGGTGCTCGGCGATCTGATCGATGGCGCCGACCTGTCGCCGTCCGCCCTGCCCCATATGAGTGTGGCGCACGCACGGATCTGCGGCGTCCCAGCGCGCCTGTTTCGGGTCAGTTTCACCGGCGAGCTCGGATTCGAGATCAATGTGCCGCCCGAGCAGGCCCGAGCGGTTTGGGACGCAATCCTGCAGGCGGGCCAGCCGCACGGTATCACCGTGTACGGCACCGAGACCATGCACGTGCTGCGTGCGGAAAAGGGCTACGTCATTGTCGGCCAGGACGCCGACGGGACGAGTACACCGCAGGATGCCGGCCTCGGTTGGCTCATCGGCAAGAACAAGCCCGATTTCGTTGGCAAGCGCTCGTTGCAGCGCCCGGCGATGCTAGCCAAGGACCGACGCCAGCTCGTGGGGCTGCTGACACTTGATCCGACCGTGGTACTCGACGAGGGCTCACAGGTGATGGCGCAGTCGCGCTCGCGCTCGCGGCCGTTGGGTCACGTGACCTCCTCTTACCGCAGCCCGGCGCTCGGCCGCTCAATCGCACTGGCGATGGTCGGCGCGGGACGCGCCCGTCACGGCGACACGGTGTACCTGCCCACACTGCAGGCAGAGATTCCGGCACAGGTGGTCGCACCGGTGTTTTACGACAGCGCTGGGGAGCGCCTCAATGCCTGAGCTGTCGTTCGCGGGCCCGGGGGTCAGAACCTTGCCACCGGCGGCGCGCCTGGTGCTGCGCGGCGCTCTGGCGGTGCGCACGGCGGCGGCGCGGGCGCTGAACATTTCCATCCCGGAGCAAGCCTGTCGAGCGCTCGATCACGCCGGAGGAGCAGCCCTGTGGCTCGGGCCCGACGAGCGTCTGCTGCTGCTGCCACGCGCCGAAGGCCTCACCGCCGCCGACACGCTCGAGTCGGCATTGCGCGGCTTGCCGCATGCCGTGGTGGATGTCAGCCAGCGCCAGATCGCGCTGGCCGTGAGCGGCGCACAGGCGCCAGCCCTGCTCAATGCCGGTTGCCCATTAAATCTGGATCTGCAGCTGTTTCCCGCAGGTGCCTGCACCCGCACCGTGTTCGCAAAAGCGGAGATCGTGCTCTGGCGTCGACGATCCGACGAGTTTCACCTGGAAGTATGGCGATCGTTTGCCGCTTATGTAGCCGGATATCTGAGCGAGGCTGCCCGCGACCTGCCAGGGGCGGCCTGATTGTCGCGGCCGTGGAGCTGATCGTCGCTTTTCGATACCTGCACGGGTCGGGCGTCTTTAGACTAGTTCGATGATGGGCGTTGGGGACAGCACGTGAAGACGCATGCACGGGTGGTGGTGGTCGGCGGCGGCGTCGTCGGCGTCAGCACGCTGTATCACCTGACCAAGAAGGGCTGGTCGGACGTGGTACTGATCGAGCGCACCGAATTGACCGCGGGCTCGACCTGGCATGCGGCCGGCCTGCTGCCGCTGTTTAACATGAGCTACACCGTCGGCCAGTTACACAAATACTCGGTCGATCTCTACAAGCGGCTGCCCCAGGAGACCGGCCAGGACGTGAGCTTTCGGGTGACCGGCAATCTGCGCCTGGCCACCTGTCGTGATCGCATGGACGAGTACCGCAAGTACTGCAGCACCGCCAACACCATCGGTGTGCCGTTTCGCGTCATCGGACCGGCCGAGGTGCGCGAGCTGTGGCCGCTGATCAACCTTGGCGGCAGCGCCGACACGCCGGCGATCATCGGCGCGCTGTACCATCCCGACGACGGACACATCGCGCCGGCCGATCTGACCATGGCACTGCGCAAAGGCGCCCGCAGCGGTGGCGCCGAGATCCATGAGCAGACCGAGATGACCGCGCTGCATCGCACCGCCAGCGGCGACTGGAAGGTGCAAACCAACCGCGGCGACATCACCGCCGAGCACGTCGTGTTAGCCACTGGGAACTATGCGCGCCAGACCGGCCGACTGGTCGGCCTGGACGTGCCATCAATACCGGTCGAGCATCAGTACATCGTCTACGAGACCTCGCCCGAGCTGCAGGCCTACCGACGTGCCGGCGGGGCGGAGCTGGCGGTGCTGCGCGAATCCGACCAGTCGTATTACCTGCGCGAGGAGCGCATGGGCTGGATCTTGGGTCCGTACGAGCGCGGCGCCCCGGCGCGCTTTGCCGACGGCGTCCCCGATTGGTTCGGCAAGAGCCTGTTCGAAGGTGACCTCGAGCGCCTGCTGCCGCACGTCGAGGCCGCGACCCGGCGCGTGCCGGCGCTGGAGACCTGCGGCTTGAAGGACATCGTCAACGGACCGATCGCCTACACCCCTGACGGCAGCCCGCTGATCGGTCCGGCGTGGAATCACCGCAACCTGTGGCTCAATGAAGGCCACAGCTTCGGCATTACCGCCGCCGGCGGTGCCGGCTGGCAGCTGGCCGAATGGATCGTGGAAGGCGAGCCCGGCATCGACTTGCTGGCAGTGGACCCGCGCCGCTTCGGTGCTTATGCCGGCAGAAACTTCCTGGTTGCCAAAAACGAGGAGACCTACCGCAACGTCTTCACGATTCACTACCCGGACGAGGAGCGCGCCGACGCGCGCCCGGCCAAGACCAGCCCGGTATACGACAAGCTCGACCAGCGCGGTGCCGTGTGGGGGCAGCGCTACGGCTGGGAACGCGCCAACTGGTTCGCCCCCGCGGGGGTCGAGCGGCGCGATCACTGGAGCTTTCGCCGCAGCAATTATTTCGAGCACATCGGCAACGAGGTGCGGCTGATGCGCGAGCGCGTCGGGGTGATTGATCTCACACCGTTCACAAAACACGAAGTCACCGGCACAGGCGCGCAAGTCTGGCTCGACTCGCTGGTGGCCAACAAGGTGCCGACAAAGACCGGCCGGCTGGCCTTGTCGCACGCGCTCACCAAGCGTGGTGGCATACGCTCCGAGTTCACCATCACGCGAATTGCCGACGACCACTACTACGTAGTCAGTGCCGGCGCCGCCGAACGCTACGACAGCGCCTACCTCAACTTCCACCTGCCGCGCGACGGCTCGGTCCAGCTGCGTAACACCACCGGCGCGCGCGGTTGCTTTGTCGTAGCCGGCCCGCGCTCGCGCGAACTTCTCGCGCAGCTCACGCCGACGCCGCTGGACAATACCGCGTTCCCGTGGCTCAGCGCGCAGGTGATCGAGGTTGGCCTGGCGGTCGACGTGTACGCGCTGCGCGTGAACTTCGTCGGCGCACTCGGGTGGGAGCTGCATTATCCGATCGAGTATGCACACCACCTGTTTGACGCACTGTTTCGCGTCGGCGAAGCGTTCGGCATCGGCCTGGTCGGTATGCGCGCGATGGAGTCGATGCGCATGGAGAAGTCCTACCGCATGTGGGGCAGCGACCTGACGCGCGATTACACGCCGTTCGAGGCCGGGCTGGATCGCTTCGTGCGCATGGACAAGGCGACATTCGTGGGCCGCGAAGCGCTGCAGCGACAACTCTCGGGCGGTGTACCGCACCGCTTCGCCACGCTCGCGGTGCACGACGTGGTGGATGCCGACCCGGTGGGCAACGAGCCGCTGTTCGATTCCACCGGACGCCTCGTCGGTCGCACGACCTCCGGCTACTACGGACATACGCTGCGCAAGAGCCTGGCAATCGGCTATGTCGATCCCGGCTTCGAGGCCGTGGGCACAAAGCTGCAAATCGAGATCCTGGGCGAGCGCCGGCAGGCCACGGTGCTGGCCGATTCCCCGTATGATCCGCACAATCAGGACCTGAAGGCATAATCGCTTGACGCAGCCATCCGACCCGGCTCCGAGACTTCGTCGACCCAGCGGCCGCGATGCCAAGCGGGCTGCGCGCACTGCAGCCGCCGCGGCGTCGGTCCCGTATATCACCCGCTGCATCCCGTACTACGAGGTGCTCGACGAACAAGGCCTGACACTGCTCGAGGGCAATGCCGACACCATCTTGCAGGAGATTGGCATCGAATTTCGCGAAGACCCGGAGGTGCTGGCGCTGTGGAAGGACGCCGGTGCCGACGTGCAGGCAGAGCGCGTTCGCTTTCCACGCGGCCTGTGTCGCTCGCTGATCCAGCGCAGCGCGCCACGCGAGTTCGTGCAGGTGGCACGCAATCCGGCCCACAACGTGCAGATCGGCGGCCGCAATACGGTGTTCGCGCCGGCCTACGGATCGCCTTTCATCCGCAATCTGGACGAGGGCCGTCGCTACGCCCGCATCGAGGACTTTCGCAACTTCGTCAAGCTGGCCTACCTGTCCACATCGCTGCACCACTCCGGCGGAACGATCTGCGAGCCGGTCGACCTGCCAGTCAACAAGCGCCACCTCGACATGGTCTACAGCCACATCAAGTACAGCGACAAGCCGTTCATGGGTTCGGTAACGCACCCGGAGCGGGCGCACGATACGGTCGAGATGGCGCGGATTCTGTTCGGCGAGGATTTCCAGGATCCGGCCACTGGCAAGCCGCGTTGCGCGATCATCAGCCTCATCAACGTCAACTCGCCGATGACCTACGATGCCACCATGCTCGGCGCGCTCAAGGTCTACGCGCGCGCCAATCAGGCCTGCATCGTCACCCCGTTCATCCTCGCCGGCGCGATGTCGCCGGTCACCGTTGCCGGCACGGTGGCCCAGACACTGGCCGAGGCGCTGGCGGGCCTGGCGCTGATCCAGCTGCTCAATCCCGGCGCGCCGATGGTCCTGGGCAGCTTCGCCTCCTCGCTGTCAATGCAGTCCGGCGCACCGACCTTTGGCACCCCTGAGCCGGCGCTGGTGCTGTACATCATGGCGGCCCTGGCGCGCCGTCTGGGCGTACCGTTCCGATCCGGCGGCGCGCTCTGCGCCTCCAAGATCGCCGATGCGCAGGCCGCTTATGAATCGGCCAATACGCTGTTGCCGACCTGCCTCGCCGGTGTGAATTTCGTGCTGCATACCGCCGGCTGGCTCGAGGGCGGACTGGCGATGGGCTACGAGAAATTCGTCATGGATGCCGACCAGGCCGGGATGATGCACACCCTGCTGGCCGGCGTCGATCTGTCGGACAACGGTCAGGCGCTGGATGCGATTCGCGAGGTCGGCCCGGGAAAGCATTTCCTGGGCTGCGCTCATACCCAGGCCAATTTTCAGACCGCCTTCTACCGCTCGCCGCTGGCCGACAACAACAGTTACGAGCAATGGGAAGCCGAGGGCGCGGCCGACATGGCCAAGCGGGCCAACACGCTCTACAAGAAGCAGCTGGCCGCCTACGAGGCACCGCCGCTGGATCCGGCGATCGATGAGGCGCTGCAGGACTACATGAATCGGCGCAAGGCCTCGTTTCCCGATTCCAGCTTCTAGGGTTTTTCAGCCTGTGCGGCCCGCTCGCGCCGGCCGCGTCGCCCGCTCGCCCCGGCGCCGGCGCCGGCCGCCTTCGCCGCCGGCAACTGCACCACGCGGCGAAGATTCGCGTAGCTCGCGGTCTTGTGCGGAATCGCCATGGCCTCGACGAAGTGGTGCTGAAAGCGCGGCTCGACCGCCGTCTCGATCTTTTCCACCCGGCGTACCAGTTGCTCGATGGTGGCGCGCGAGCCGGCATCCAGCAGTGCGATGCGGGCGCCGGTTCCGGCCGCATTGCCGGCCGAGGTTACATGATCGAGCTCGCAGTCCGGCAGCATGCCGAGCACCAGCGCGTATTTGACGTCGATGTGATTGCCAAAAGCACCGGCCAGGCGGATCCGGTCCACGTGCTCGGCACCCATGCGCTCCATCAGCAGCCGAATGCCGGCGTGCAGCGCTGCCTTCGCCAGCTGGATCGCGCGCACGTCGTTCTGCGTGATCATCAGCGGCACCGCGCCCCGATGCAGGACGTAGGCGAAGGTGCGGCCGTTGGCGACGATGCGATCGCTGCGCCCAGCCAGCTGACCGTCGATCACCCCGTCCTGGTTGACGATGCCCGACAAATACATCTCGGCGATGACTTCGATGATCCCCGATCCGCATACGCCAGTGATGCTGGTGCCGGCCACGTCGGCGGCAAACCGCGCGTCGTCGGACCAGCAATCGCTGCCGATTATCTTCAGACGTGGCTCGAGCGTCGCCGGGTCGATGCGCACGCGCTCGATCGCGCCCGGGGCGGCACGTTGGCCACAGCTGATCTGCGCGCCTTCGAAGGCCGGCCCGGTCGGGCTCGAGCAGGCCAGCAGCCGCCCACTGTTTCCCAGCACGATCTCGGCATTGGTGCCCACGTCCACCAGCAGCGTGAGCGCCTCGCTCAGGTCTGGCCGCTCGGCCAGGATCATGGCGGCGGTATCCGCGCCGACGTGCCCGGCGATGCAGGGCAACGCATACACACGGGCCTGCGGATGAATGCCCAGATCGAGGTCATGTGCGCGCACGGTGACGGCCTGGTCGACCGCGAGTGCAAACGGCGCCCCGCCGAGCTCGACTGGATCGATGCCCAGCACCAGGTGATGCATGATGGGATTGCCCACCAGCGTCATCTCGAGGATGTCGGTGGGGCTGATGCCGGCAGTGGCGGCCACTTCGGCGGCCAGCGCTGCGAGGGCGCCACGAACCGCGGCGGTCAGCTGCACGGCACCGCCCGGATTCATCATCGCGTAGGAGACGCGGCTCATTAGATCCTCACCAAAGCGGATCTGCGGATTCATGAGGCCACTCGCGGCGATCACCTCCCCGCTCGCCAGGTCGCACAAATGCGCAGCAATTGTGGTCGAGCCCACATCCACCGCCAACCCGTAGGCCGCCTCATGGAATCCAGGCCAGACGCCGACGATCTGGCGCCCGGCACGCACGGCGACCGTGACCTGCCAGCCGCCCGCCCGCAGAGTCCCCTGCAGACTCGGCAGCAGCTCGGGATCGCACGCAAGCTCAGTGAGCTGCCACTCACGCTCCAGCGCCACCAGCAGCCGCCGCAGGTCGCTCGACGGATGGTGCATGTCGGGGCGCTCGACCTCGACTTCATGCACGCGCAGCACGGGATCCAGCGTGATGTCACGCGCATCGGCGGCTTTGCGCACCACCTGGCGGTGCACCTGGCTGCTCGCGGGGACGTCGACCACCACGTCGCCCTGCAGGCGCGCGCAGCAGGACAGCCGCCGAGCGGACTGCAGCGGCCGCCGGGCCGCGTACGCCGACTCGACCTCGTTCAACGATGACAGGTTCTGCGCCAGCGAGTGCACGCCGTGCTTGGCGAACTCACCTTCGATCAGCTCGACCTGGCAGCGGCCGCACAAGCCGCGTCCACCGCAGACCGAATCCAGATCCACACCGAGCGCGCGAGCGGCCTGCAACACCGGCGTGCCCACGGGGAATCGTCCCCGCTTGCCGGAGGGCGTGAAGACGATCAGCGGATCAGGAAGAGACACGGCGGCGCAGCCCGCCCACGCGCCGGCCACGTGCAGCGCCCTCGCCGGCACCCTCCGGCGGCGGTTCGCGATGGGCGCGGATCCAGCGGGCACAGTCCGGATCGTGGCCCATCATGACATCGGCTGACATGCAGGCACGCAGCACCTCGGCGTGCAGCGGATTGGCGATCGCCGAAGTCAGGCCGGAGGCGATCGCCATGGTCAGAAACCCGCTGGTGATGCCTTCGCGCTGCGGCAGACCGAAACTGACATTGGAGGCTCCGCAGGTGCTGTTGACCTTGAGTTCCTGACGCAGCCGGCGCAGCAGGTGCATGACCTGTACCCCGGCACGATTGACCGCGCCGATCGGCATGACCAGCGGATCCACGACGATGTCGTTGGCCGGAATGCCGTGGTCGGCCGCTCGGTGCACGATCTTTTTGGCGACCTCGAAGCGCACGTCCGGGTCCTCGGAGATGCCGGTCTCGTCGTTTGAGATCGCCACCACCGCCGCTCCGTATTTCTTCACCAGCGGCAGCACCGCCTCCAGCCGCTCCTCCTCGCCGGTCACCGAATTCACCAGTGGTTTGCCCTTGTAGACCGCAAGACCAGCCTCCAGTGCCGCGACAATCGAGGAGTCGATCGACAACGGCACGTCGGTGATCGACTGCACCAGTTGCACGGCCTTGGCGAGGATCGCCGGCTCATCGGCCAGCGGGATGCCGGCGTTGACGTCGAGCATGTGCGCACCGGCGGCCACCTGCGCCCGAGCATCCGCCTCGACCCGGCTGAAATTCCCGGCCGCCATCTCGGCGGCCAGAATCTTGCGGCCAGTCGGATTGATGCGCTCGCCGATGATCACGAACGGTCGTTCGAATCCAATGACGACCGTCTTGGTGGCCGAACTGATCACGGTGTCGGTCATGCGTTCGCGTTTCCCTTGTTGCGGATCAGCGCCTCCAGGTCGGCGTTGCTGTAGCGCGCCTCCAAGCGCGCGGCCTCGGCGCGCGCCTCGCCGTCCAGATCATCGCCGCAGGGGCGTGGGTCGCTGCGCTGCCAGTCGGCCAGATACGCGGACGAGGAGCCCTTCCCGGCCCGCATCGCGGCACGATCCACCGCCTCCTGGAATCGGCCGGTCAGCACTATCTTGGCCGTCTCGCGACCGCGCCGCGCTACCACCTGCGAGGGGATGCTGCGCCAGGAGATGATCGTCAGTGACGCCACGTGATCACTGCCGTCCGAGGCGGCTGCAGCGCTGCGAGCGCGCTGCCCAGAGCGCCGTAGCCGGTGAAGTGATACTGATAGGCGAGGTCGAGTGAATCGGCAATCGAGTGGGCGCGCTGCTGCGCCTCGAAGTTCTCAGTCTGCGCAAGATAGACCAGCCTTCGGTAGTGACGGAAATACTCGGCGGCCAGCTGCGGATAGCGATCCAGCCCAAGACCACGATGCACCAATCGGTCGAAATGGCGCAGCAGAAAGTCGGTCAGGTAAAACGTTCCGGGTTCAGCGTCCGATAGCCCGGCAAACACATCCGGCGTCGCAAAGCTCTCGTAGCAATGGGCTCCGGGCAGGCGCTCGACCCGTTCGGCGCGCAGCATCGCATCAAGTCGGCCGCCGGTGCCGCAATCAGCGTACGCGACGTACAGTGCCTGGTAGTGATCACGATGACGGCGTATCGCGCCCTGCACGGCAGCCGGAATTAGTTCCGGGCGATTGTGCAGCTCGGGCGGCAGACAGGTCACATCGAGCGCCCTCCAGTCATTGGCTCGCCTCAGTGCGGCGATCTCGCGTGCCAGCGCGCCACAGGCAATCACGAGTACGCCGGAGCGGGTGGCGGTGTCAGATTGCATCGAGCTCTTCATGCCGGCACGGCCGTGCGCCGTGCCGCCAGCAGGCTCTTGGCGGTTTCCACCGCGATCGCTGCGTCGCGGCAATAGGCGTCGGCGCCGACCGCCTTGCCGAACTCCTCGTTGAGCGGCGCGCCGCCCACCAGCACGATGTATCGGTCCCGCAGACCCTTCTGCTTCAGGGTGTCGATCACGACCTTCATGTACGGCATGGTGGTCGTGAGCAGAGCCGACATGCCGAGAATGTCGGGCCGGTGCCGTTCGAGCGCATCGAGATATTTCTCCACCGGATTGTTGATGCCCAGGTCGATGACCTCGAAACCGGCCCCCTCGAGCATCATCGAAACCAGGTTCTTGCCGATGTCGTGGATGTCGCCCTTGACCGTGCCGATGACCACCTTGCCGATCGGCTCCACGCCGGTCTCGGCCAGCAGCGGCCGCAGGATCTCCATGCCGCCCTTCATCGCATTGGCCGCCAGCAGCACCTCGGGCACGAACAGAATGCCGTCGCGAAAATCGATGCCGACAATGCGCATGCCGGCCACCAGTCCATCGTTGAGCACCTTCTCGGGGCTCCAGCCACGCTGCAGAAAGATGCGCGTGGCCTCCTCGACCTCGCTCTTCAAGCCGTTGTACAGATCGTCATGGACCTGCTCGGTAAGCTCCTGGTCATCGAGCTCCGACAGATCGAACGCTTCGGCCGACTCGTCATTCATGAATAAAGCCTTATGCTACGGCTATTTAGAGCACGCCACAGAGCATGGTAGGCGGGACGGCCGGCGAGTGCTGGGCGGCTTCGCGACATCCATGTGCCCGCCAACGACATCTTCTTATGGTCCCTAGCGGCCGACCGCCACCCGCTCGTGCTCGGGTTCGCGCTCGGCGCTGGGCGGCTGACCATAATGCGAGCGGTAGCACTTGGAGAAATGCTGCGCCGAGCGAAAGCCGCACGCGGTGGAGATATCCAGCACCGACATCGAAGTCTGCAGCAGCAATTCGCGCGCGCGGCGCAGCCGCGTTTGCAGGTAGTACTTCTTCGGCGCGCATTTGAGGTGACGCTTGAACAGCCGCTCGATCTGTCGCCGCGACAGCTGCGCGGCGGCCGCGATCTGCTCGAGCGACAGGGGTTCCTCGATGTTGCGCTCCATGACCTGGGCGACTTCGATCAAGCTGGCGTGCCCCAGACCGACCTGCGCTCGTAGCGGCACGTACTGCCGATCGCGGTCATCGCGTACGCGCTCCAGAATGAACTGCTCGGAAATCGACTGCGAAGTGCGCGGCCCCAGCTTTTCCTTCACCAGTGTGAGCATCAGATCGAGCGGCGCGACGCCGCCGGAACAGGTGAAGCGATCACGGTCAATCGTGAACAGGCGATCGCGGATCAGTACGCGAGGAAATTCCTCGCGCAAGGCCGACAGGTTTTCCCAATGGATGGTCGCCCGGTAGTCATCCAGCAGCCCGGCGCGCGCCAGCGCGTAACCGCCGGTGCATAGTGCCCCCAGGGGAGTGCCACGATCGGCCGCGCGTCGCAGCGCGGTGACCACTGCAGCAGAAACTGCCTCGCGCACGTCGATTCCGCCGCACACGAACAGGATGTCCAGCTTTGCCGCCTGCCCCAACGGCACCGTTGGCGAGAGCTGCAGGCCGTTGCTGGCCACGGCCGCGTGCCCGTCGAGGGTTGCGATCGACCACTCGTAGGCCGTCTGCCCCGTCACGATGTTCGCCATGCGCAGCGGCTCGACCGCATTTGACAGCGCGATCATCGAGTAATTCTCGAGGGTCAGAAACGCGTAGCGGGTCGTACGCAGCTGTGGAACCGATCCCACCTGGCCCTCGTTGATGGCGTCACCCCTAGTATAGCGGAGGCCGCCAAACCCCTCCGCAGGTCGCAATTGCTCGCCTCGGCGTCGAATACACGCACTCGGCGCCCCGCCGCCGGTCCCAATATCCCGCCCCATGAACTCACAATCCGACATCGCCCGGCTGGTGGCCGAGCGCCGGCCCGGCTTTAGCCTGCCGGCCGAGTTTTACCGCAGCCCGCAGATCTACCAACTGGACCTCCAGGCGATCTTTTCGCGCCAGTGGGTCTATGTCGGCGTGGAGCCGGAGATTGCCGCTCCCGGCGACTTGTTCACGGTCGACATCGGCAGCGACTCGATCATCATCGTGCGCGACGACGACGGCGCGGTGCGCGCATTTCACAACCTGTGTCGCCACCGCGGTGCGAGGCTGCGGCCCCAGGGTCACGCCGTCGTGGGCAATCTGGTGTGCCCCTATCACCAGTGGACCTACAGCCTGAGCGGCGAGCTCCTGCACTGCCAGCATATGGGCGCGGACTTTGAGCGTGCGCGCCACGGACTGAAGTCGGTGCACGTGCGTAGTCTCGGCGGACTGATCTTCATCTGTCTGGCGGATGTGCCAGCGCCGGGATTCGATGAAATGCATGCGACCATAGCGCCGTACATCACCCCTCACGACCTTGCCCACACCAAAGTCGCCTATCAGAAGGACATCATCGAGCACGGCAACTGGAAGCTGACGATGGAAAACAATCGCGAGTGCTATCACTGCCTCGCGAACCATCCCGAGCTGACCGTGTCGCTGCTCGAGTTTGGATTTGGCTACCAGCCCTCGAGCGACAATCACGAGCAGATGCAGGAGTTCTACCAGCTGCTGGCGGCCAAGCACCGTTACTGGGAGAGTTGCAGCCTGCCGTCGTTGGAGATTGACCGTCTCGAGGCACCCACGGGCTTTCGCGCCGTGCGCCTGCCGATGGCTCGGGCCGGAGAGTCGCAGACGCTGGATACCACGGCCGCTTCGAACCGCAAACTCGCCGGCTTTACAGAAGCCGACCTGGGCCACCTGTCGTTCTGGACCCAGCCGAATTCCTGGCATCACTTCATGAGCGATCACGTCGTCAGCTTCTCGGTTTTGCCGCTCGCACCAGATCGCACGCTGCTGCGTACCCGCTGGCTGGTGCACCAGGACGCACAGCAAGGTGTCGACTACGATCTGAAGCGCCTGACCGAGGTGTGGGACGCCACCAACATGCAGGACAGCGCCTTGGTCGAGACTGCGCAGCAAGGTATCGCAAGTACCGCCTATCAGCCGGGCCCGTACTCGCCCTTTGCCGAAGGCCTGGTCGACCGATTCTGCAATTGGTATCTGGCGCGCCTGGCCGATGCCGGGAACCTCGCCCCACCGCCCCGCCGCGCCGAACTCAGCCCGCGTCCAGCAACCACTCGACCTACAATCCCACCGAACGGTGCGGATCGCAGCGCGCAGCCGGCCGCAGGGGTGTTCTCAGTGACCTTCAGCCAGTCGGGACGGACGCTGGCGTGCCGCGCCGATCAGACAATACTGTCGGCGGCCGAGAGCGCCGGTCTGCCGTTGCCGTTTTCATGCCGCGAAGGACGCTGCGGCACCTGCCGTTCACGGCTGGTGTCGGGGCAGGTTGACATGCGGCACGCCGGCGGCATCCGCCAGCGCCAGATCGACCTGGGCGACATCCTGGTGTGCTGCAGCCGCCCGCTGTCGGATATTGTTATAGAGCGCTAATCCGCGATTGCTACCAGAAGCTGATGTAGAAGGCCGCGACTGCCGCAAGCACGATCAGGCTCAGCACCACGTCCGAAGCGTTCCAGCTCGCGCGCGTCGCGGCCCTCTCCTCGGGGCTGGCGCCATACCAGGTGAACTGGAGCACCTTCACATCCGGTGCGCGGGTCAGCAGGCTGATCACGATCATGAGCAAAGCAGTCACCAGGAACAGCAGCTGTGTGTAGTAGAGCCAATGGATGTTCCAGAAGTCGAAAATCAGGCCGTGGGCGGCGCGAATCGGTGCGACTGCGACATCGTATCGATGCTGCGTGATCGTATGCCTGTAGAGCTGTTGCTTTAGCGTCGCGACGGTGACGCCGTCGTTGCGCATTACCAGATCCGCGGCGAGGCGCGCAAAGCCGCCAACGATGCCGACCACGAATGCCCAGAACGCCGCCGGTGCGGTGGCGCGGGCCCAGAATGCACCGAGCAGGAACAGCACCGCAATCGCCGGCGATAAGTACCCCTGCACGCTCTGCAAATACACATACAGATCAGAGTGCAGCGCCTTGATCACCAGCACCCAGCAGATGCCCAGCACTACGATCACAGCGGTCGCGATGCGGCCGACCACAACCTCAGTGCGGCCGGAGGCGTTCGGGTACCACTCGCGGAAGAAATCCATCGTAAACAGGGTGGCCGAGGCGTTGAACTTAGACGCCAGAGAGGCCATTAGCGCCACGATCATCGAGCAGGCCACCATGCCGCGCAAACCGTGCGGCAGGATCTGTGCCACCAGCGAGGTATAGGCGGCGTCGCCGCTGGTGGTAAATCCAACGCCCGGAGCACGCGTCAGCGCATACGCGATCATGCCGGGTACCAGAAAGATGAATACCGGCGTCAACTTCAAGAACGCCGCCAGGATCGCGCCGCGCCGCGACTGCTGCTGATTCCTGCCGGCCAGCACGCGCTGCACGATGTATTGATCGGTGCACCAATACCAGAAACCGATGATCGCTGAACCCGGCAGCACCGCCGCCCACGACCAGTCCGGATCGGCGAACGGGCGCACCAGATGGATATTCGCGCCAGCCGCGGTGACAGTTGCATGCCAGCCAGCAACGAGATCTCCCCGGCCGAGCGCGTTCAACCCCGCGTACAGAATGCAGATCGAACCCAGAATCAGGACCGGCGCCTGCAGCACCGCGGTGTACATGATCACGCGCAGCCCGCCGAGCACCGTGTAAAGGCCGGTAGTGAATGCCAGCCCCAGCGCAATCACCCAGAACACATCGATCGTGCACCCGAAGAAGGTGACGCTATCGATACCGAGCAGTGTGCGCACCACGACATCACCGGCATAGATCGTGACCGCGATCTTAGTGAGTACCAGACTGGCAATGCTCAAAACGCTCAGTGCGTTCCTTGAGCCGCGACTGAAACGCAATTCCAGGTACTCCGGCATGGTGAACACTTTCATGCGCTCGTACAGCGGCACGAACACCCAGCCGAGCACCAGGATCAGCCAGGCTTGAATCTCCCAATGCGCCATCGCCATGCCGGTTGCAAATCCGGCGCCGGCCAGTCCAACCAGGTGCTCCGAGCCGATGTTCGATGAAAAGATCGAGCTGCCGATCTGCACCCAGCTACTGTCGCGGCTGGATAGGAAATAATCCTTGCCGGACTGCGCCTTAGAGCGCATCGCATACACTACGATGACCAGCATCACCGCGATGAACACGGCCACCACCAGCCAGTCCTCGGCATTGAACACCGAACTCGCGCGCGTGCCACCCGCCGAAGCGCTCACGGCGCCCTCATGTCGAAGCCCTCAACTGGCATGCTCGATGGACCAGGCATTTCTCAAGGGCGTCTATAGCACGCTGACCGCGCTCGGCGGCAGCACCACGGTCTGCAACGGATTGCGCAGCGGCAAAGCGAAAGGCGGCGCCTGAATCTCGAACACATCCCCGTCCTGCGCGATGATGCCATCGCCGAACGAAATGGTCGCGGTGCCGAAGAAGTGCACGTGCAGGTCACCAGGACGCCGGAACAGCGGGTACTTGAAGTGATGGTGTTCGAGGTTCGACAGGGAATGCGACATGTTCGCCTCGCCGGTCAGGAACGGTCGCTCCCAGATCGGCTGGCCGCCGCGACGGATTAGCGCCGTGCCACGCACGTCCGCCGGCGGCTCGCCGATCAGCAGCTCCGGTCCGATCGACGCCGGGCGCAGCTTCGAATGCGCCAGGTACAAGTAATTCATCCGTTCCATCACGTGGTCGGAAAACTCATTGGCGAGCGTGAAGCCGAGTCGAAACGCAGTGCCGTCGCGG
The DNA here is from genome assembly GCA_036502265.1 of Steroidobacteraceae bacterium. Taxonomy (GTDB): domain Bacteria; phylum Pseudomonadota; class Gammaproteobacteria; order Steroidobacterales; family Steroidobacteraceae; genus FEN-1191. The sequence continues at coordinate 32,270 of DASXYW010000113.1, forward strand.
CCGATGATATAAATCCCGGCCAGCTCCGATTCCTCGCCACCGTTCAACGCGAAGTTCGGGGAGATCAGCGGCTGCTCCGGCCCGACAATGCTTCGTCCGTCGCCCTTATAGAACCATTCCGGTTGCACGCCGATCCTGCCACCTTGCGGCTTGCCGCCCTCTATGCCCATGTGAAACATCTTCATCGAGTCGGAAACATCCTGTGACGATGCCCCGGCGTGCATCCGGTCGCGCGCATCGGCCGAGCCCAAGTGCGTTAGGCCGGTCCCGGTCAGCCACGTACGCGCGCAGTCCGGATGATCGACCGGCGCCAGGATCGCACCCCGACTCAGTGCGTCGTTGAGATCGATTTGCTCGCCGAGGCCGGCGATGGTCACCATTGCATCCAGCGTCGAGCGCGACGCGATTGCCTTCTGCGCCAGCGCGCAGACCGTGGTGACCCCTTTTACTAGCCGCGCGCTGGTGCCCCCGTGACTTGCGGCCACGATGCGCTCGCCTTTTTCGCCTCGCAGCTGGACAAGCCGCAGTGTCACCGCGGCAGGTACTCACCGACATTGCCCGGCCCACTCAGGTGCGAGGAGCTGCCGGCGAAGAGCGCCGGCTCGATGGGGCGGAAGCTGGCAGCCTTCGCCACGCGGTCATAGCCGATAAAAGGCTCGCCAGTCACAGGTATGGACGTGTCAGGTCATTGGCAGCGCGGCCGGCATCATAAGATAACTCAGACAATATTTCAGCAGCTGCGCCAGCCGATGGAGATACGGTCAGCTGGTCCGGTTGCGACGGACGCGCTTGAAACCCTGCGTATCGATACGCGCCAGCTCGATCAGTTCGCTCATTGCGCGCTGTGCCCTACCCGCCTTTCGCGCCGCGACCGCCTCGAACACCCGTCTGTGGTCCGGAATCGGATCGCGGCGCAGCGGGTGCTTGCGCTGCTTGAAGATGGTCGTGGTGCGGATCGCCGCACTGACACCGCTCGTCAGCGAGATGATGTACGGGTTGCCGGTCGCACTCAGCAGCGCGTTATGAAAGTCCAGGTCCGCCTGGCGACCCGCTGTGGTCGCAAGCGTATGTGTCGCCATGTCCTCGAGCGCGGCGCGCATTTGTTTAAGTTGGGCCGCCGAGCGGCGCTCCGCGGCCATGCCCGCCGCAGCCGACTCTACTAGGTCACGCAGCTCGAACAGGCTGTCCAGGAGTTTCCAATCGGGTTCGGATTCAAAGGTCCAGTCGAGCACATCCGGGTCGAGCAGATTCCACTTCGAGCGAACATTGATGCGCGTGCCGACCTTGGGTCGCGCGTCCACCAGTCCCTTGGCGGCGAGGATCCTTACCGCCTCGCGGTACGCGGTGCGTGAGACCGCGAACTGCTCGCTCGAGGCGATCTCGCCGTTCAGCAGATTGCCGGGCTTTACGCGGCCGGAGACTATCGCGATGCCGAGCTGGCGCGCGATGCTGCCATGCAGCCGAAGCGGCCGGTCGCGCGTTATGGGTTCTGGTTGCGGCGCGTAGCGGCGACGGGCAAGGTGTTTCAGGAGTGAGGGTTTGTGCGACACGATGTATGTAGGGCCCCGGGAGCAGTACAGCACTCCCCACACATGGGAGGCTCGATGTTATCTATGCCCTTGGTCAGAACGCAATCCGCGGACGATTGCCGTGACCTCGCTCTCAGGCAGGGCCTTCGACGTCGAACTTGTCCAGACCTACGGAACTCGCTTATTGTCTAAGTTATCGTCGGTTGGGGCAGAAAGTTCATCCCTTGAGGACATCGATGCCAACGTATGCTCGCGAACGGCGTGCCCGCCGCTGGGCAGCGGCGTCGGTTCTCGCATCGATGGCTGCCTGGCTGTCGCCATTGTCGGCGCAGCAGCCGATCAGGCCGGCCGCAACTGCGGTGATCCATGTCGATCGCCCAGGATCAACCATCGACCGCCATATCTACGGCCAATTCGCCGAACATTTGGGCCGCGGTATCTATGAGGGCATATGGGTGGGCGAGCATTCGCCGATCCCCAACACCCGCGGTTTTCGCAAAGATGTAATCGCAGCGCTGCGCGACCTACACGTGCCGGTAGTGCGCTGGCCCGGCGGCTGCTTCGCCGACGAATACCACTGGCGCGACGGAATAGGCCCGCGCGCCAAGCGCCGCGTAACACTGAACACCAATTGGGGCGGGGTACCGGAGACAAACGAATTCGGCACGCACGAGTTCCTCGATTTCGCCGAATTGATCGGAGCCGACGCCTATATCAACGGCAACCTCGGGACCGGCTCGTCCGCCGAAATGGCTGAGTGGTTGCAATACATGACCTCCAATCGCCCCACTTCGTTGACCGCCGAGCGTGCCCGCAATGGGCACCCAGGCCCGTGGAAGATCGCCTATTTCGCGGTCGGCAACGAGGCATGGGGCTGCGGCGGCAACATGGCGCCGAACTACTACGTCGACTTGTTCCGCCAGGCGGCGACTTTCCTCAAGACCCCCGAGGGCAGACGTCCGGTCATAATCGCCAGCGGCGGACATGACGACGATACCTCATGGACCGAAAGGCTTAGTTCACAAGTGCCGGCGGACGAGATCGGCGCGATCAGCTTCCATTACTACACGATTCCCGGCGACAACTGGAAGAACAAAGGCCCGTCGACCAGATTTGGCGAAGATCAGTGGATTTCGACTTTGGCGCACACGATGAAGATGGAGGATTTCATCGCCCGCAACAGCGCCGTGCTGGACAGATTCGATCCGGAGAGAAAAATTGGATTTGCAGTGGATGAATGGGGCACCTGGTACGACCCGGCTGCCGGGCTTGAGCCCGGGTTCCTGTACCAGCAGAATACGCTGCGTGACGCATTGGTGGCCGCGATCAACCTCAATATCTTCCACCGGCATGCCGAGCGAGTGCACCTGGCGGCGATTGCGCAGATGGTCAACGTGCTGCAGGCGATGATCCTCACTAGGGGTCAGCAGATTCTGCTGACCCCCACGTACTACACGTTCCGGATGTTCCGGCCATTCCAGGATGCTACCTTGTTGCCGACCGATCTGCAGACGCCGCAGTACTCGCTTGGCACTGTGTCCGTGCCCGCCGTCAGCATGTCAGCCGCTCGCACGCCCACAGGCGCGGTGGTGGTCGCATTGGTGAATGTCGACCCCAACCAAGCAATCCAACTAACGACCACAACGCCGGGCATGAGCGCGCAGAGAATCAGCGGACAGATTCTGACCGCGCCTGCGATGGACGCGCACAACACCTTCGATGACCCCCATGCGGTCGGTCCGGCGCCATTCACCGGCGCATCCGTCGGCGGCGGCGTGTTGTCGCTGACCTTGCCGGCCAAATCAGTGGTCGTCGTGACGCTGCAATGAGGGCATACGTGCGACTGGCGAACCGGCGGCCTTTAATCAGACGATGCAGCACCCGACCAACAAATGACCAAATGGCGCCATGTCGATGCGTGACATCGATCACCGGAGGTCCGCCATGACAGCGACCGGCTCACGCCGCCCGCTGCGCTCGCGGGCCTGGTTCGACGACCAGCACAACACGGACATGACCGCGTTGTATCTGGAGCGTTACATGAACTTTGGCCTGACGCTCGCAGAACTGCATTCGGATCGACCAATCGTCGGTATCGCCCAGACCGGCTCCGACCTTTCGCCTTGCAACCGTCATCATCTAGTTCTGGCCGAGCGCATCCGAGAAGGCATCCGTGACTCCGGCGGCGTTCCGATCGAATTTCCGGTGCATCCTATTCAGGAAACCGGCAAGCGCCCGACCGCGGCGTTGGACCGTAATCTTGCGTACCTGGGTCTGGTCGAAATCCTGTACGGCTACCCGATCGATGGCGTCGTGCTGACCACCGGCTGTGATAAAACCACCCCCGCCTGCCTAATGGCCGCGGCGACGGTCGATATTCCGGCGATCTCGTTGTCGGTGGGCCCGATGATCAGCGCTTGGGCGGGGGGCAAGCGCATCGGCTCGGGCATGGTGGTATGGAAGGCACGCGAGCGCTTGGCGGCCGGCGAACTGGATCGCGCGGGATTTATAAAATTGGTCGCCTCTGCAGCGCCGTCCACCGGCTTCTGCAACACGATGGGCACCGCGACCACAATGAACAGCCTGGCTGAAGCGCTCGGGATGTCGCTGCCCGCTTCGGCGGCAATCCCGGCGCCGCACCGTGACCGGCAGGAATGTGCCTATCTGACCGGCAGGCAGATCGTTGAGATGATCCATGCCGATCGCAAGCCATCCGATATTCTGACACGCGAAGCGTTCATCAATGCGATACGAGTCACCTCGGCGTTAGGTGGATCGACCAACGCGCCAATTCACCTGATCGCACTCGCACGCCACGCCGGCGTGGAACTGTCGATCGACGACTGGCAGACCTACGGCTACGACCTGCCCCTGTTGGTGAACTTGCAGCCGGCCGGCGAATACCTGGGCGAGGATTTCTATCGCGCCGGCGGCGTTCCCGCAGTCGTCGCGCAACTGATGCAACAAGGCCTGATCCACGAGCACGCGTTGACTGCGAACGGCAAGACCATCGGGGATAACTGCAAGGACGCGGTGATCCGCGATGAGAAGGTAATCCGCCCGTTCCAGCGGCCGCTAGCGCAGAATGCCGGCTTTCGCGTGCTGCGAGGGAATTTGTTCGCTTCGGCGATCATGAAGACCAGCGTGATCTCGAAGCAATTCCGCGACACGTACCTGTCTAATCCAAAAGACCCCGAAGCTTTTGAGGGGCGCGCGGTGGTTTTTGAAGGGCCAGAGATTTATCACGCAACGATCGATGATCCGACGCTGGGTATCGATGTAGACAGTATCCTGGTGATGCGCGGCACGGGTCCTATTGGCTACCCGGGGGCCGCTGAGGTCGTCAATATGCGCGCGCCATTGCAACTGATTGCACAGGGCATCCACCAGCTGCCGTGCATTGGCGATGGTCGGCAGTCGGGAACGTCGGACTCCCCTTCGATCCTCAACGCATCACCCGAAGCGGCCTTAGGCGGAGGACTTGCGGTGGTGAAGACCGGCGATCGCGTGCGCGTGGATCTGAAAAAGGGTGAGGTCAACGTGTTGCTGTCGGAAGCCGAGCTGCAGAAACGCTATGAGAAACTTGCAGCTGCCGGCGGCCCTGTCTGCCCGAACAGCCAGACACCGTGGCAGGAAATGCAGCGCGGCGTCATCGGTCAGTTAGACACTGGCGCCGTGCTAGAGCCGGCCGTCAAGTACCAGAGCATTGCGCGCAGCAAGGGCATACCACGGCATAATCACTGAGGCGATCGCGAGGTTACCGGCAATTGCTCCGGAAGCAGAGATGGTGGCTCATGAACGGTATCACGTGATTCTGAATTCGATCGGCAACCGCGCTGGTATGGGTGCCAGGATAGATATCAAAGGTATTGGAAACCCCATAGCGATCGAGCACCTCGTGCATCTTCTGGGCGTCCACTCTAAGCTTATCCTGATCGCCCACATCAAGGGCAATGGCGCGATACTGCCTTAATTGACGGATGTATTGATCCACGAATACCAACGGGGCATTAGCCGCCCACTTATTGATCACATCCTGTTGCAGTTCGCCGTTTTTGTAGGGCAGATCCAGATACAACGGAGCATTGGCAGGGTCGGGCGACCAGGCAGCCGCTGCCGCCAACTGGACGCGCAACATGAAATCTATCTTGGCAGAATCGTCTGGTGTTCGGACCGATTCGAACTGCTTTTCGTTGTCCGCATTCACCGGTCCCGGGTCATGCGCTGAAAGACAACATGGGCTCATCACGTACAGAACCCCAAATATATCCGAGTGCTTCATTCCAACCCGAAGCGCGCCATAGCCCCCCATGGAATGACCAGCCAGTCCACGGCTGGAACGCGTTGGGATCGTTCGATAGTGACTGTCGATATAGGCAACCAGATCGCTTGCAATGAAGTTCTCAAAGTCTCCTGTGGTCCGGGAGCTTGAATACATCGACCCATTGTAGGAAGTCTTCGAGTCCGGCAAGACAACAATCACTTCGCTTGAGCCCAACGCAAACGCACCTTCCAGAGTCTGCGGTACATGGATTTCCTGGCTCCATTGGTCAGCGCCAATAAAATATCCATGCAGTGCGTATACAACTGGATAGTGACGGCTGACTTGTTTTGCGTAACTGGGTGGCAGGTAGACGATTACATCTCGATCGGCGCTTTCGCCTTCCAGATTTCCTTCCAGCGATACGCCGTGAACTTTGATTCGTTCAATCGCCACCGGATGCGCGCCGGGAACTTCAGGCGGTGCCGGAGTCTGTACCTGCGCAGCAAGCCATGGGCTAAACTCGGCGACCAATATGAACGTCATCACACGAAGCACATTCGCAATACTCATTGATGCCTCTAGTGTAGACCCAGCATCAATGCAGCCGGTAAACGGCGCTTGCATGTGCCGGCAGTTGAACATCGACAGATGTTACCGCCCCGATGCCCTTCCCGCTTTGGATGTCGAACACAGTTCGAGTCGCTGGGCCCAATCCGAACTCAAGCCAATCAGCCCTGATAGTCGTTGGTCGGGAGCCGAGGTTGAACAAGGCGACGATGTTGTCGTGTTTTCGCAAGTCGGACGGTGATGCAAGCCACACGCGAACGTTTCCAAAGCTCGGCGGCAGATCGGCCAACGGACGACTGGTCCACGCACCTTGATTGATTTCAATGAGGCCGCGGTCGGTGATCAGAGAGCGGGTGAACTCGTCCAACCGGGTTAGGTTGGCGCCGAGAATCAGCGGCGAGCGGGCGACGGCCCAGAGTACGAACTGAGTTCGTTGCTCGTCTGGCGTGAGTCTGGACGCGCGCGCATTTCCCCAACCGGGATGAGGCGCAAGGCTTCCGAATGGCAACATATCCGCGTCTGGCCAATGGCCCGGTCGCAGGTACGGAGCCCAAATGGCCAGATTCTCGAATGCCGCGACGACGCCAGTGGGAAAATCGTCACCGGGCTTGTCGTGCTCGAATGACCAACCGTCCCAGATATCGTTCGAAATCCGCCACATCTGCGCATAGCGTCGCACCTCGCCGGCATGCGAAATGTCGGTGGGGCCGGGCGAAAGGCTGAGAATCATCGGCCGGCCGGCGTGTTGAATGGCGACAGCGATCTGCCGAATCTCCGAGGGCCGGTACGGGCGATCGCTGATACAGTCTACTTTGACGAAATCGATCTTCCATGCCGCATACAATTTGAACATGGAATTGTAGTAGGCCTGCCCGGCCCGATTGTCGCGCACACCGTAATTTCCGTCGTCCCAGGGACAGGAATCCGCCAACTCAGCGGCGTCAAGGGCATGGAAGTTCGAATCAGCGATCGGCAAGTTATCGCGCACGGCCTGGCGCGGGATTCCACGGACGATGTGAATTCCGAGCTTCAGACCGAGGTGGTGAACCCAGTCAGCTAGCGGGCGCAACCCCGCGGCCATCGCGGCCGACGGAAAACGATTCACCGCCGGGATTAGTAGACCATGATCATCCAGTTGATACGCCCGTGCTTCCAGGTCGGCGCCGGTCGGGTTTTTCATGTACCAGCCCTCGTCGATGACCGCGTACTGCCAGCCATAGCGCCTAAGCTGGGCAAGGACGGCAACGTTGGCTTTGAAG
>DASXYW010000114.1:0-57768 GCA_036502265.1 Steroidobacteraceae bacterium
GTGCAGGCCAATGGTCGGTTCATCGAGCACATAGCAGACGCCCTGCAGATTCGAGCCGAGCTGCGCGGCCAACCGGATGCGCTGGGCTTCGCCGCCCGAGAGCGTGGGCGCTGCGCGATCGAGCGCCAGGTAGCCCAGGCCGACCCGCTCGAGAAATTCGAGGCGGCTGCCGATCTCGGTCAGCGCGTCGCGCGCGATCGCCTGCTCGCGCGTGCCGAGCCGCAACCGCGCGAACCAGGTGCGCAATTCCGAGATCGGCAGCGCGGTGAGCTCGGCAATCGAGCGCTCGAAGAAACGCAAATGCAAGGCCACCGGATTGAGACGCGCGCCCTGACAGTTCGGACACGGTGTCGGCCCGGAGCTGACGCCGTTGGGGCCATTGGAGGACCATTGCGACTCCTCGCCGGTCTGCTCGGAGTCGAAATCGCCCAGCTCCTGGCCGGTGCCGAAGCAGTGCTCGCACCAGCCCTGACTGGAATTGAATGAAAGCAGGCGCGGATCCGGCTCGGGGAAACCGCGCCCGCAGCTGGGGCAGGCGCGCCGGGTAGAGAACACCTTGGTACTGCCATCGGCCGCGAGCGCGTGCATGACGCCCTTGCCGTGCTCGAGCGCGCTGTCGACCGCGGTGCGCACGGCGGCTTCCTGGCGCGCCGTGCAGCTGAGAGTGCCGATGGGCAGCTCGATGTTGTGCTCGACGAAGCGCTTCAAGCTCGGGAACGGATCAGAGGGCACCAGCTTGCCATCGACCCGCAACTGCGCCGCCCCGCGCGCCGCCGCCCAGCGCGCCAGTTCGCGATAGTGTCCCTTGCGATGGGCGACCAGCGGTGCCAGCACCTGGATGGTGGTCCCACGATGCTCGCGTAACAGCTGCGCGACAATCGACTCCGGGCTCTGCGGTGCGATTGCGACGTGGCAGTCGGGGCAGTACTGGGTCCCGAGCCGCACGTAGATCAGCCGCAGGAAGTGATAGATCTCAGTCAGTGTCGCCACCGTGCTCTTCAGACCGCCTCGGCTGGCGCGCTGCTCGATCGCCACGGTCGGGGGAATGCCATATACGGCATCCAGATCCGGTCGCGCGGCGGGCTGGACGAACTGGCGTGCATAGGCGTTGAGTGACTCCAGGTATCGGCGCTGGCCTTCATTGAACAGGATGTCGAACGCGAGCGTTGATTTGCCTGAGCCCGAGACCCCGGTGACCACCGTGAAACGGTCGCGCGGTATGTTCACGTCCACGTTCTTGAGGTTGTGCTCGCGCGCCCCGCGCACCACCACGCTGTCGGCATCGGAGCGCGCGTCGGCGCGCCGGTAACGAGCCGCCGGTTCGGCCGCCCGGTGGGCCGCGTACTCGGCCAGCGCCCGCCCGGTGTGCGACCGCTCGACGCGCGTGAGCGCATCGGGCGTGCCGGTGGCGACGATCTCGCCACCGTGCTCGCCGCCTTCGGGACCCAGATCGATGATCCAGTCGGCGGCCCGGATGACGTCGAGATTGTGTTCGATCACCAGCAGCGAGTGGCCCGCCGCCAGCAGCAGACCGAACGCGCGTACCAGCCGCGCGATGTCCTCGAAATGCAGTCCGGTGGTCGGTTCATCGAAGATGAGCAGTTTGCCGAGTGGCGTGCCCGCAGCGCGCGCACCGCGCGTGCTCGGCTTGCCAAGCGCGGCCTCGGCCAGGTAGCCGGCCAGCTTCAGGCGCTGTGCCTCACCGCCCGAGAGCGTTGGTACCGGCTGCCCGAGCCGCACATAGTCCAATCCCACGTCTACCAGCGGCCGCAGACGCGCGCACACTGCGGGTCGATCGGCAAAAAATGCCAACGCCTCGCTCGCGGTCATCGCCAGCACGTCGGCGATATTGGCGCGGCGAGCGGTGGCGCCGGGGATGCGGATCTGCAGCGTCTCGGCCCGATAGCGGCTGCCGTTGCAATCGCCGCAGCGCAGATAGACGTCCGACAGGAACTGCATCTCGACGTGTTCGAAACCGTTGCCGCCGCAGGTGGGGCAGCGGCCGTGGCCGGAATTGAAGCTGAAGGTGCCGGCGCTGTACTTGCGCAGCCGCGACTCGGGCGTCGCCGCAAACAGTGCTCGGATCTCGTCGAAAGCCCCTACATAGCTGGCAGGATTGGAGCGCGTGGTGCGACCGATCGGCCTCTGGTCGATCAGTACCGCAGCTTCGATCAATTCAGCACCCTGCAGGCTCTGATAGCGCCCAGGGGCCTCGGTCGGCCTGCCGTGCGCCTTCTGCAACGCCGGGAACAGCACCTGCTCGACCAGGGTCGATTTGCCGGCACCGGACACGCCGGTCAGACACACCAGCCGTCCGAGCGGCAGCGTAAGGTCGATGTGCTTCAGATTGTGTTCGGCCGCGCCGGTCAAACGCAGCTGCCGGCCCCCATCGCGCGAGGCCGCCGCCTGGCCGCTGGCTCGCAGCGCCGGCAGCCGGCGCCGGCCGGCGAGCCAGGCGCCGGTGCTTGATTGCGGGTGCGCCATGACCTCAGCGGGCGTGCCATAGCACACAATGCTGCCGCCGTGTTCGCCCGCGCCCGGCCCGAGATCGAGAATGCGGTCGGCCTCGAGCATGATTTGCGGGTCGTGCTCGACCACCAGCAGCGTATTGCCGGCATCGCGTAGTCGCTGCATGACACCGATCACGCGGCCCATGTCGCGCGGGTGCAGGCCGATCGACGGCTCATCCAGAACGAACAGCGTGTTGACCAGCGAGGTGCCCAGTGCGGTGGTGAGATTGATGCGTTGCACTTCCCCGCCGGAGAGGGTGCGCGACTGGCGATCGAGAGTCAGGTAACCCAGGCCCACGTCGGATAGATATTTGAGTCGCGTGCGCAGCTCGCCCAGCAGCAGATCGGCGGCCTGATCGAGCGCTCCGGGCAGGCGCAGTTCATCGAAGAAGGCCCGGCAGCGCTCGATCGACAACTGTACGACCTCGTGAATTGGCAGGCCGGGAAGGGCCGCGGTCCCGGCTTTGCCGAGGCGCCACAGCAGTGCGTCGGGTTTGAGGCGCGCCCCGTGGCAATCCGGGCACAGCGTGTAGCTGCGGTACTTGGACAGTAGTACCCGGATATGCATCTTGTAGGCCTTGGTCTCGAGCCAGGCGAAGAAGCGGCGCGCGCCATACCAGACTTTCTTCTGCCACGGTCCCTCGCCCTCGATCACCCATTGGCGCTGTTCGGCCGACAGCGCGCGCCACGGCACCTCCACGGGAATGCGGCGTTTCCTGGCATGGCGCAGCAGGTCATCCTGGCACTCCTTATATGAGGGGGTCTGCCAGGGGCGCACCGCGCCGCCCGCGAGCGATTTACTGTCGTCCGGAATGACCAGTCCGTAATCGATGCCGATCACGCGACCGAATCCGCGGCAAGTTTCGCAGGCCCCGATCGGGGAGTTGAACGAGAACAGCCCCTGGCTGGCGTCCTGATAGTGCAGGTTGCACTCGGCGCAGTGCAGGTCGCGCGAGTAGCGCAGCACCATGCGCTCGCTGCCATCCTCGGCGAGCACATGGACGCTCGCCAGGCCGTGGCCGGAACGCAGCGCCCCCTCCAAGGCCTCGATCAGGCGGCTGCGGTCCTCAAGGTCGAGGCGCAAGCGATCCTGAATCACGGTCAGCAATCGCGTCTCTTCCCGATGAATGCGCACGTAGCCGAGCTTGGCGAGTTCGGCGCGCAGCTCCGCGAGTTTCATCTGCGGCGGCAGTGGCACCGCAAAGCACACCAGCAGCAGCGGCCGCTCACAATCCGCCAGTGCGAGCGGCAACGCGTCAGCGATGCTCTGTGCGTCATCGCGCCGCACCGGCCGACCGCATCGCCGGCAGTAAAGTCGCGCCGCGCGCGCGTACAGCAGCTTCAGGTGATCGTTGATCTCGGTCATCGTCCCGACGGTGGAGCGCGAGGTGCGCACCGGATTGATCTGATCGATCGCGATTGCCGGCGGGATGCGCTCGATACGATCCACCTGCGGCTTGTCCATCCGATCGAGGAACTGGCGCGCGTACGGCGAGAACGTCTCGACGTAGCGGCGCTGGCCCTCGGCATACAGGGTATCGAATACCAGCGAAGACTTGCCGGAGCCGGAAACGCCCGTTACCACGATCAGGTGGTTGAGCGGCAGCTCCAGATCGAGATTGCGAAGATTGTTCTGACGCGCGCCGCGCACGACGATCGCGTCATGCGCATTTCGGCTCATGAGGCGGCAATTTTACCATGCCGGTCAAGTCACCCGGGGCGCGCGGGGCCTGCCGGTATAATGAGCGGCCATGCTCGCCGCTCCCGATCTGCGTCAAGCGCCACCGCGCACGCCATGCCCCGCACCGTACCTGCCGATGTCGCGGGCCGAAATGCGTGCGCTGGGTTGGAATCAGTGCGACGTGATCATCGTGACCGGCGATGCCTATGTGGATCATCCAAGTTTCGGCATGGCCCTGATCGGCCGGGTGCTGGAAGCACACGGATTTCGCGTCGGCATCATCGCGCAGCCCGACTGGCACGGTGCGCAGGCGCTGCGCGCGCTCGGCGCCCCGCGGCTGTTCTTCGGAATCACCGCCGGCAACATGGATTCGCTGGTTAATCGCTACACCGCAGATCGGCGGTTACGCAGCGACGATGCCTACACGCCGGGGGGCGTCGGGGGTCGCCGGCCTGATCGCGCGGTGATCGTGTACGCGCAGCGGGCTCGCGAGGCGTTTGGCGAAGTACCCATCGTCATCGGCGGCATTGAGGCGTCGCTGCGCCGGATTGCACATTTCGATTACTGGTCGGAGAAGGTACGGCGCTCGATTCTGCTGGATGCGAAGGCCGATCTGCTGGTCTATGGCAATGGCGAACGGCAGATCGTGGAGTTGGCACAGCGTCTGGCCGCGGGCGAGCGCATCGAACAGATCCGTGACCTGCGCGGCACCGCGCGAGTGCGGCGGGTGGATAGTCAGCCGTGGATCGAGATCGATTCGACCCACCTGGACGCACCGGGTCCGATGGCGGCGGCCGTTGATCCGTATGCAATGAGCAGCCCGGCGGCCGAACGCCCGGTGCGCGCCGATGCCGGCAGCGATGGCGCGCAGGTGGTTCGCTTCGTGCGCCGCGTTCCCAATACCGAGCGTGAGCGCAGTGTCATCCGCATGCCATCCTACGAACAGGTGGCCGAAGATCCGGTGCTGTACGCACATGCCTCGCGCATCCTGCACATCGAGTCCAACCCGGGCAACGCCCGCGCGCTGGTGCAAGCCCACAGTGACCAGGACGTGTGGATTAATCCGCCGCCGATTCCGCTTGCCACCGCGGAGATGGATTGGGTGTACGACCTGCCGTTTCAGCGTCGACCGCACCCGCAGTACGGCGACGCCGTCATCCCGGCCTACAAGATGATCCGCTTCTCAGTGTCAATCCAGCGCGGCTGCTTCGGCGGCTGCACCTTCTGCTCGATCACCGAGCACGAGGGGCGCATCATCCAGAGCCGCTCGGAAGCCTCGGTGTTGCGCGAGATCGAGCGTATCCGCGACCAGGTGCCCGGATTCACCGGTGTCATCTCCGACCTGGGTGGACCGACCGCCAACATGTATCGGCTGGCTTGCAAGAGTCGCCAGATCGAGAGTGCCTGCCGGCGCCCGTCGTGCGTCTACCCCGGCATCTGCCCGAACCTCAACACCGATCACCGGCCGTTGATCGAGCTGTACCGCAAAGCGCGCGCGCTGCCGGGCGTGCGCAAGGTGCTGATCGCCTCCGGGGTGCGTTACGACCTGGCGATCGAATCGCCCGAGTACGTGCGCGAGCTCACGCAGCATCACGTTGGCGGCTACCTGAAGATCGCTCCTGAACACGTGCGCGAGGGCCCGCTGTCGAAGATGATGAAGCCGGGCGTCGGAACGTACGATCGCTTCAAGCAACTGTTCGACCGCTTCTCCAAGGAAGCCGGCAAGGAGCAGTACCTGATCCCGTACTTCATCGCGGCGCATCCGGGCACGACCGATGCGGACATGCTCGAGCTGGCGCTGTGGCTCAAGCGCCATGGCTTTCGCGCCGATCAGGTTCAGGCCTTTCTACCCTCGCCGATGGCGACCGCGACCGCGATGTACCACAGCGGCCGCAACCCGCTTAAGCGCGTGACGCGCGCCAGCGAGAGCGTCGTCGTGCCCAAGGGGCTGCGCGTGCGCCGGCTGCACAAGGCGTTTCTGCGTTATCACGATCCGAACAACTGGCCGCTACTGCGAGAGGCGCTGCGGCGCATGGGGCGCGCCGATCTAATCGGCCGCGGCCGCGGCCAGCTGGTACCGGCCTATCAGCCCAGCGCAACCGTGCGACCGGCCTCCTCGCATCCGATGCGCACGCAGCACACCGGTCTGCCGCGGCTGCCGCGCAAGTCGCGTCCCCGCGCGCGCTAGCGAATCGCCGCCATGGACCCGGCGCGCTCTGAGCACGATGTGCGAGAACTGTGGCGGCGCTGGTTGTTGCCGGGTCTGTCGCTGCTGATCTTCGCCGGGGTGGCGTACGCGCTGCGGCGCGAGCTGGAGCAGTTCCGGCTGTCGGGCGTGATTCGGCATCTGCGCGCCATTCCGGAATCCGCGCTGGCCCTGGCGACGCTGTGTACCGCGGTGAGTTACTGGCTGCTTGGCTTCTATGACGTCCTGGCGCTGCGTTATCTGGGCCGACGGGTGCCTTATGGGCGCACCATCTTCACCGCCTTCATTGCCTATGCGTTTGGCCACAATTTCGGCATCGCCGCCTTCACCGGCGGCGCGGTGCGGTATCGGCTGTACTCATCGGCCGGCTTGAGTGCCGCCGACGTGGCCACGGTCGCAGGTTTTTGCACCGTGACTACCGCCATTGGCCTGGCCGCCCTGGCCGGTGTTTCGTTCGCATTCGCGCCGCACCAGGGCGTGAGCCCACCGCACCTGAATCACCACATCGTGCAGGCCCTAGGGGTGTTGCTGCTGGTGCTGATCGGCGCCTATGCGCTGTGGTCGCTGATCGGTCCGCGTGAGATCGAGCTGCACGGGTGGGCACTGCGGGCGCCGGCACCCTCAGTGGCCATGCCGCAGATCGTGCTGGCGGTGGTCGACCTGGGCCTGTCGGCGCTGGTGCTGTGGCTGCTGCTGCCGCAGGGCAGTGTCAGCCTGCTGATGTTCATGGGCGCCTATTCGACCGCAATCACCGCCGGCGTGGTCAGCCACGTGCCCGGTGGGCTCGGTGTATTCGAATCGCTGATCGTGCTGGCGCTGCCCGGCGTGCCGGCCGATCAGCTCTTGGGTTCGCTGCTGGCCTGGCGCGCGATCTATTACCTGTTGCCGCTTCTGGCGGCCACCGTGCTGTTCGGCGGCCAGGAGTTTCGCACCCAGCGCCCGCGGCTGGCGCGCATCGAGGAGCTGGCTGCAGCCTACATCGCCCCGATTGTGCCGCAGATCAGCGGTGCGCTGGTTTTCGTCGCCGGCTTCCTGCTGCTGGTGTCCGGTGCTACACCGAGTATCGATCAGCGCCTGTCGGTACTGCGGGGCACGCTGCCGCTGGCAGTGTTCGAGCTGTCGCACCTGGCGGGCAGCGTCATCGGCCTGGCGCTGCTGATCCTGGCGCGCGCACTGTTCCGGCGACTCGCGGCCGCTTATCAGCTCACGGTCTGGCTGCTGATCGCCGGCATGGTCACATCGCTGCTGCGCGGTCTGCAGATCGAACAGGTACTGATCCTGGCGCTGATCCTGCTGGTGCTGTGGCTGGGGCGGCGCGCGTTCTACCGGCCGGCGCAGATCCTGGCGCAGCGCTTCTCGCCGATGTGGATCGTGAGCCTGGCGATCGTGATCTCCACCGCCACCTGGATCGGCTTCTTCGCCTACCGCCACGTGGAGTACTCGCATTCCCTGTGGTGGACATTCGCGTTCGAAGCCGGTGCACCGCGCATGCTGCGCGCCTCGTTGCTGGTGGTGCTGCTGGCGGCGGCATTCCTGGCCATGAACCTGCTGCGCCCGGCGCGGCCGGAACCCGGCGTCGCCTCGGTTGGCGACATCGATCAGGCCCGACCGCTGATTGGGAACTGCTCGCAGGCGATGGCCAACGCAGCGTTGAGCGGCGACAAGCGCCTGTTGTTCAGCACCGCCAATGATGCCTTTGTGATGTACCAGATCAACGGTCGCAGCTGGGTCGCGCTCGGAGACCCGATCGGCGCACGCGAGTCGCACGAGGAGCTGGTGTGGCGGTTTCGCGAACTATCGGACCGCCACGGCGGCTGGACGGTGTTCTACCAGGTCAGCGCCGAACGGCTGCCGCTATACATTGACTTGGGATTGGCGGTAATGAAGCTCGGCGAGGAGGCGCGCGTGCCGCTGGCGGATTTCTCGCTCGAGGGCAGTGCGCGTGCGGAACTGCGCACTCAGAGGCGGCGTGCCGAGCGCGACGGGGCGAGCTTCGAAGTGCTGCAGCCGCCACAGCTGCCGCCGCTACTGCCGCAGCTGCAGGCGGTGTCCGACGCCTGGCTGCAGGACAAGGCGGTGGCGGAAAAGGGCTTCTCTGTCGGGGCCTTTTCCCAGCAGTACATCGGCAACTTTCCGGTGGCGCTGGTGCGTTGTGGCAACGAGGTAGTTGCCTTCGCAAGTCTGTGGATCGCGGGCAACGGCGAGGAGATCGCGGTCGATCTGATGCGTTTTGGGCCGGATGCGCCGCGCGGCGCGATGGACTTTCTGTTCGTGGAATTGATGTTATGGGGCCGCACCCAGAATTATCGCTGGCTCAATCTCGGCATGGCGCCTCTGGCCGGCCTGGAGCGCCATCCGCTGGCTCCGGCCTGGCATCGGGTGGGCAATTTCGTGTTTCGCTATGGCGAGCATTTCTATAATTTCGATGGGCTGCGCCGCTACAAGGCGAAATTCAACCCGGTGTGGGACTCCAAGTACCTGGCTTCACCCGGCGGTCTGGCACTGCCGCGCGTGCTGTTGGATATCTCGGTGCTGATCTCCGGCGGAGTCAAGGAACTGTTTGCCAAATGAATCCGCAGCGATCGAGCAGGCGCGGCAGCATCCGCTGGCCGCGGCGCTGCACAGCGCGCTCAGATCGCATCGCGACGCGGTGCTGCAGGCGCCGCCCGGGGCCGGCAAGAGCACGCTGATCCCGCTGTCGCTGCTGCAGGGCGAGCTGCTAGGTGCCCCAAGCATCGTCATGCTCGAGCCGCGACGGCTGGCGGCGCGGGCCATTGCCGCGCGGATGGCCTGTCTGCTGGGCCAGAATGTCGGCGAGACGGTCGGCTACCGCATGCGCCTGGATACGCGCGTGTCGCGCGCGACCCGCATCGAGGTCGTAACCGAGGGCGTGCTGACGCGCATGCTGCAGGAGGATCCGGCGCTCGAGCGGGTCGGATGCCTGATCTTCGATGAATACCACGAGCGCAGCCTGGCAGCCGATCTGGGTCTGGCGTTCGCACTGGATGCACGGCGCGAACTGGGCGCAACGTTCCGCATCCTGGTCATGTCAGCGACGCTCGAGGGTGAGCGCGTGGCCGCGCTGCTCGGGAATGCCGCCGTGGTCAACGTGCCGGGGCGCGACTTCCCCATCGAGCTGCGCTATCTGGGGCGCGGTCCACCGCTGCTGCCGGCCGCGCGCTTGGGCGAGGGACCTCCTGCAGACCCATCGGTGGAGCGACTGGCGGCCGCGGCGGTGCGTCGGGCGCTCACCGAATCGGCCGGCGACGTGCTGGTGTTTCTGCCCGGCGTACGCGAGATCCGCCGCCTCGAATCCACACTGATCGCGACCGAGCTGCCGCCCGGCGCGCGGGTGATGTGCCTGTACGGTGACCTGCCCGGCGCGGCCCAGGATGCGGTGCTGGCGCCGTCGCTCGCCGGTGAGCGCAAGATCGTGCTGGCCACCAATATCGCGGAAACCAGTGTCACCATTCCAGGTGTGACTGCGGTGGTGGATGCCGGCCTGGTGCGACGGGCACATTTCGATCCCACGACCGGCATGAGCCGGCTGGAAGTGGCGCGCATCTCGCGCGCCGCCAGCGAGCAGCGGGCCGGTCGCGCCGGACGCGTGGCGGCCGGGGTCTGCTACCGACTATGGAGCGAAGGTGCGCAGGCGAGCCTGATGCCTGCCACGCCGCCCGAGATCGTGGAGGCCGATCTGGCCCAGCTGGCGCTCGAGCTGGCGCGCTGGGGCACCGGCGATGTCACGCGGCTGTCGTGGATGGACGTACCACCGGCCGCATCACTGCAGCAGGCGCGCGACCTGCTGCTGCGGCTCGACGCCCTGAATGCGCACGGACGCCTGACCAGTCTCGGACGTGACATGGCAAGGCTGCCGGCACACCCGCGCCTGGCTCACATGCTGCTGGCGGCACGTGCCCTGGACGCGCTCCCACTGGCCACGCAGCTCGCGGCGCTGCTGTCCGACCGCGATGTGCTGCGCCGGGGTCCGAAGGTCGCGCACGACCCGGACATCCGCACCCGGCTCGAGCTGCTACGTGCCGAGCGCACCCCAGACACGATGTCTGCCGGCATCGACCGCAATGCGCTGGAGCGCGTGCGGCGCGCCGCCAAGGCGCTGCAGACGGCGATCCATGCGCTGCCTGGGGCGGCTCACCCGCCGCGCAGGTCTGGGACGCGCCCCGACTTGAGCGGCGGCCTGCTGGCACTAGCCTACCCCGACCGCATTGGACAACGGCGTCCCGGCGGCGATGGCCGATATCTGCTCGCCAACGGTCGTGGTGCCGCGTTGCCCGGCCAAACGAGCCTGGCACGCGAAGAATTCATTGTCGCGCTGGAACTGGACGATCGTGAACGCGAGGCACGAATCGACCTGGCCGCCCCGCTGACGCGGGCATTGCTGGAGGAGTTGTTCGCCGGACGAATCATGAGCGAGGAGCGCTTTGGCTGGCAGCCGCGCGCCGGCGCGGTGCTGGCACAGCGCATTCGACGACTGGATGCACTGTTGCTCGAGGAGCTGCCATTGCCGGCGGCCGAGGATGGTCGAGCGCTGCCGGCGCTGATCGAGGGCATCCGGAAACTCGGCATCGAGGCGTTGCCGTGGGACGAGGACAGTCGCGGCCTGCAGGCACGCATAGAATTCGTGCGCACGCTGCAGCGCCCCGAGCTGTCAGACTGGCCTGCCAGCGACGACGCCGCGTTGCTTTCGAGCCTGGAGCGCTGGCTGGCACCCTATCTGGTCGGCATCACTCGGCGCGAGCAGCTGACGCGCGTGCCGCTGAGCGAGGCGCTGCGCGCCCGGCTCGGGCCAGCCCGCAACCGTGCCCTCGATACGCTGGCGCCGCGCGAACTGCTGGTGCCCAGCGGCTCGCATGTGCGCATCGACTATTCCATCCCTGGCGCTCCGAGTATCGCGGTGCGACTGCAGGAGGTGTTTGGCCTGGCTGCGACCCCACGCGTGGCCGCGGATGCCGTTCCGATCACGTTTCGGCTGCTGTCGCCGGCCATGCGGCCAGTGCAGGTCACCAGCGATCTGGCCGGCTTCTGGCGCAGCAGCTACGCGCATGTGCGCAAGGACATGCGCGGGCGCTACCCCAAGCACGATTGGCCCGAGGATCCAGCGCATTCATCGGCCACGCGTTCGATCAAGCGCAGGCCCGGAAACGCGCCGCGCGAGCGCAAGCCGTGAATCTTGATTAACGCAGGATCGGCGGGCTTGACGCGGCCGGCCGTTGAAGGGAGGCTTTCGATCCCATGGACGTGCGGCTGATCTGCCTGGGTCTGGCGCTGCTTGCCGGTTGCAACAAGCCACCGGCGCCGCACGCCCAGCACGCGACTCACTCCAATGAGCCCCGCGATATCGCCTGGTTCGACGGCAGCCTGGACGGCGCCTTCATCGTCGCCAAGCGCGAGAATCGACCGGTGCTGCTGTACTGGGGTGCCGAGTGGTGCCCGTACTGTCACACCCTGAAGTCCAAGGTGTTCTCGCGGCCAGACTTCATCGCCAAGAGTCATCTGTTCCTGCCGGTGTACCTGGATGGTGACGACGATGGCGCGCAGAAATGGGGCGAGCAGTTCGGCATTCAGGGATATCCGACCCTGATCGTGCTGGATGCGGATCGGCACGAGATCATCCGGCTCGGTGCCGGGCGCGATGTGGCGCAGTACGCCAGCGTGCTCGATCTGGCGTTGGAGAACGTGCTGCCCGTCGACGCCCTGCTGCAGCTCGCGGCGGTGCGCGAACTCAGTGCGAATGAATGTCGACGGCTGGCATACAACTCCTGGGAGCTGGATACCCTGAATCCGGATGAATACGGCAAGCGCGCCGACCTGTTGCAGGCCGCGCTCGGACATTGCCCGCAGGAACTACGGCAGGAGCGCGCCAATTTGACTATCTTTGCCGCCTTTTACGCGGCCAATGCCGAGCGCGAGGCACTCGAGGCACCCAAGGCGACACCGTCGGCGCGCCTTGTGACCCTGACCGATCAGGTGGCGACCATTCTGGCCCAGCGCGATCTGGCAATCTCGAGCGCCGGCGCCCTGACGATGCTGGTTAACAGCTTCTTTGAGGCCGCCGGCGCGCGCGGCGCAAAGTTCGCGAGCAGCGTGCGCGCCAGCTTCGTCGCTGCAATGGACGGCGCTGCCAACGATAGCCGCTATGTCGCATCCGATCAGCTCGGCTTCATCGATGCCAAATTGCGTAGCTTGAGGGCGCCGAGCGGCGCCAAGGGAAAGCTGCCATCCGAGGCCCTGGCCGAGGCCAATGGACGCATCGATGATGCACTCGCGCAGGAACAGGATCCATGGGTGCGCTCCGGCCTGGTGAATGCGGCACTCAATATCCTGGAGGACGTAGGCGACTACCCCAAGGCATACCAGATCGCCAAGGCGGAAATCCCGCGCTCCAACACCCCGTACTACTACGAAGCCGATCTGGCCGAAGTCGCCGAGAAGATGGGGCGGAGGGATGAGGCACTGGAATTGCTCGACCAGGCCTATCGCGAATCGCAGGGTGCGGCGACGCGCTTTCAGTGGGGCGAGCTGTACGTCAGCGGCCTGCTACGGATGGCACCCAACGACAGCGGTCGCATTCAGCAGGCCAGTTCGACGGTGCTGAGCGAGCTCGATGGCGAGAATCGGATCTACCGGCGCGCGCGCATCCGGTTGGCGATCCTCGATCGCGAGCTACGCGCGTGGAACGATGCATCACGGGGCCAGCATGCCGACGTACTGCAGGCACTGCACACGCGCATGCAGGAGATCTGCGTGAAGATCCCCGATGCCGACCCGGCACGTGCGAGCTGCGATGCGTTTCTGAAATCGGCGTGAACCTCGCTTAAGATTGGCGGACTCGCGGGGGCCTGTAGCACAGCGGTTAGTGCAGGGGACTCATAATCCCTTGGTCGAAGGTTCGAATCCTTCCGGGCCCATAAATCTCATCGGCTGCCAGTTACCATGAGCGCCAGATTATTGATCATCGCACTGGATGCCACCGATCTGTGCCTGCTCCAGCGGCACATCGACGCAGGTCGGCTTCCGGTGATTGCCGGGCTGCGAGCTCATGGACGCTTGCAGGCGCTATCCTCGAGCGCGTGCGCGACTGACGCCGCGCTGTGGGCGTCATTCCACTACGGCACCGAGATTGGCGAGCACGGGCGCTATCATGACTATCTGCGACTCGAGGACGGGCGGTACGGCCTGGCGGTTCAAAGCGAGCAGCAACGTGACACAATCTGGGACCAGCTGTCGCATCGTGGCATGCGCGTAGCAGTGTTCGATTTGCCCAAGAGCCGGGCTCCCAGACCAACCAACGGCCTGCATCTGACCGACTGGCTGGTTCACGGCCGCATATTTGCGCGCCCTTCGAGTTACCCGACCGAGTTGGCGCAGGAGGTGATCAATCGCTTCGGCGAGGCGCCGCCCAGTCGTTGCGATCGAATATGCGAGCAACTGACCGATGCCCAACTCTCGCAGACGCTCGACCATCTGCGATGGTCGGTTTCGATGAAACGACGTGCCGCCTTGTTTTATCTCGCACGCCAGTCTTGGGATTGCTTTGCGGTCGCTTTCAAGGAAATCCATTGCTGCAGTCACGGCTTCTGGAACCTGATTGACCCCGATCACCCGTCCCACGATCGAGTCAGAAGTGCGCGTCTCGGCGATCCCTCATCAGGTATTTTCCAGAAGATCGATCGCGCGGTCGGCGATCTTGTGACGGCGGCAGGCCCGGAGTCCGAACTGATTGTATTTTCTACGTCGGCTTTTCAGGCCAATGGCTCGGTAGACCACCTGCTGCCTGAATTGATCGTGCAGCTGAACAAATTTATCTGGAACCAAGGCGCCGCATCGCTACCACCCAGATCGAGCTGGGGTGTCAAAATGCTGTCATACAATGAGAATACCTGCGCGCTGCGCTTGACCTGTAAATCGAGTGCGTCGGGCGTATCGCCTGATGACGGCCGCGCGGCGACGATTCAGGCGCTGGAGCAAATCCTGCAAAGAATCACCGATCCCGACACCGGCGAGGCGATGTTCGTGGCATTTCACCGTCCGTCGAGCGACCATGCGGGATCAAGGTCGCAGTCGCTTCCCGATATGCTGCTGGTCCCACGGGCCGGCGTGTTTCCGCAAGCGGCAGTCTCCCCGGAGCTCGGTCGTATCGTGGCGAAGGCGCCTGGCATGCGGCCCGGCAACCATCGCGATGGCGGTTTCGTGATCGCGCGCGGCCCTGCGGTCGAAGCAATGATCGGTGGCGTCGCTTCGCTCGCCGACCTGAGCTGCGCCACGAGCAACGCGCTTCTGACTCGTCCGCTGTTGACATAAGCCGGCAGCAATCGATGAGCATCAGGCTGAATCTGTTTCTCAAGGGTAACCTAGATGTGTGCGATACCCTGTTTGGTCAGCGTCTAGCGGGCAACACCAGGTGGGGTGGAATCAATGAGTTGTTTCGCGCAAGCAACCGAACTGTCACGGTGCGCGTGCGACACGAACCGAGTATCGGATTCACGGCGCTCGCGGCCGCAAACGCGACGGTGCCGCGCGAGCTGGCCGATCGAGCTGCACTGCTGGGACCATTCACTCCTGCGGTGCAGTTCAGCGATGCGGCGTTCACCTGGCCGCATGCGGCCCTGGTGATGTCGCTGCAGGCGGATTTGTTCGTTCCATTGCTTCGCCATCGTACGCTGGGCTATGTGATCCATCCGTACGATCTGAAAGCCTGGCCGGCGGCAGACCTGGCCTGGCTCAAGGGTGACTTCGTGCCCGAACCGGCGCCGCGACCCGAACGCAGCATGGAGGATCTTGGTCGCGTGATTGATCGCTACCGTCGCACCAGCGAAGCGCCGATCCTGGTGTTCAACGTGTCCGGCGTGGTGCCGGGCGAGACGATTCATCGCTACCATGGCGCCGACGATGCGACATCGCAGCGCATCCGGCGCTTCAATTGCGCGCTCGTGGACGCTTCCTCAGAGCTGGGCTTCTCGATTGTCGATGTCGACAGGATCATCGCGGAACACGGCGCCCGCCACCTCAAGTTTGACCCGATGCACCTCAATGCCGAAGGGTGTCGGCTCGTGTGCGAGCAGGTGGTCAAGATCCTCGATGACTATGACGTGCTCCCCGACAGGCTGTCGCAGTGAAGGTCAGTGTTGTCATTCGCACTCGTGACGAAGCGCCGCGCCTGCGTCTGACTCTGGCATCTCTAAAACGCCAACAGGGCCTGTCTGAAGTGGTGGTGGTCGACGACGGTTCCAGCGATGCGACCATGGATGTGGTCGGTGAGGCCTCGTCGTTCCTGCCGATTACGCCGGTGCGTCACAGCACGGCCCAGGGGCGCTCGGCGGCATCCAATGCCGGCGCGCGCGCTGCATCCGGCGACATTCTCATCATGCTCGACGGTGACATGCCCGTAGGCCCGGGATTCGTGTCGGCGCACGCATCCGTCCACCGCAGTGGTGACATCATCGGCCGCGGGGCGTGTTTCAATCTTCGCTGCACCCGATTCCTGTACGACCCCGAGCAGCTGATTTCTTTTTCTCATTGCGAACAGCGGGTGCTGCGCATGAGCGATGGGGAACGGGAGCGCATGCGAGTGACACGGGCCGATGTCGAGGAGAACTTCGCCTCGGTCGAGCGGCGCGCGCAACCTGGGATCTATCCCGGGGTCGGCCCTTCCCGGCTGGCTGAGATCGAGATGCATGCATTGCGCGAGCACCCGGAGTGTTGCGTGCTGTGGGCCGCAGCGACCGGCAGTAATCAGTCCGTGCGGCGCGAATCATTTCTCGCGGGCGGTGGATTTCACGAGCAGATGACTATCAACGAGCACCGGGAACTTGCGCTGCGCCTGACGACCAGCGGTAGCAGCATGCGTCCGGTTGAACAGGCCCGCTGCTACCATCTGACTCACCGCTCGGGATGGCGCAGTCCTTTTGAGGACTCAAAGTGGGAGCTGCTGTTCTGGGAACGATACCCGCTTCCGGAAGTCGCATTGCTGCCAGTGCTTTGGGCCAGCCTGTCCGATCATCCTTCGATACCCCGCGGGCACAGGATCCTGTCGCTACCGGCACTGGCCTCGGTCGCCCATGACTCGCGTCATGTCATCGCCCGATCTGCTGCTGAGTTTCGTTCTTCCTTGGGGTATCAGGAATCGTTCGCATGACCGCCACCGTCGACCGCGCACGTCTGGCCGTCCGCTGTGCGCCGGCGGAGCGTGCGTTGTGGCAGGAGGTAACCGCGCGCCTGAATGAGGGATTGAGCGACGCCCGCACGTTCCAAGCCGTGTGGCGCGATGATCTTAGTCCGCCGGCGGATGACGGTTGTGATGTGCTGTGTCTGTCGATGTTTCCCGAGCTATCGCGACCGCGCGGCGACTGGCAGGCCATTGAGGCGCAATGGCGTGTCGCGGTGGCGGGGCTGCGTGACCGTGAGATCGAACGCGGCGCCAGCGTGTACATCGTGACTCTTTTTCGCTATACGACGGCTGGGGACCACGCGCTGCTGCCCATGCTGCGGAGGCTCAACCTGCTGGCCGTGCACCTGTCGCAGGAGTTCGGTCTGTTCGTGATCGATATCGATCGGATATTCGCGCACGCCGGCGGCAGGCAGCTGAGTGCCGATGTGCGGCTCGCCTCGGCTGCGGCGCGCCGCTCGGCGGCCGACGCGATCGTGGAGCGCCTGCTGAGCACGGGCATCGATCAAGTTGTTGAGCCGGCAGCGATCCAGGCCGCACGCAATTGGCTCGAATCGCGCCGTGTGGTCGGACCGGCGAGCACTGCCACGGCAGCCGCCGCAGGTTTGATAGAGCGCCGCTATGTGAGAGGCCGCGCTCAAACCTCCTTGACCCAGTCGCACGACGTCTACGGCGGGATACGCAGCCTGTTTCGGGATCTGTGCGCGCCGCGACGCGGTCTTAAGTGGCGAATGCCGTTGCTGATCGCGCTGTGGCGGATGGTCTCCGACCGCGTTATCAGCCGGATCGGGTGGCAGCGCACATGATTGCGAGCAATGATACCGACGCACTGACGGCGATGCTGCTCGCGCGCGGACTCGAGGCAGTGCTGTCGCGGCGGGCGGATTGCGGCTTTCAGCTGCTTTCCGGTGGCCAGGAGGCCGTGGCGGTCGGTGTGGCGTGCGCACTGTTGCCGAAGGATCAGCTGTTGTGCAGTGGCCGTTCGATTGCGCCCGCATTGGCGCGAGGTCTGGACCCCGGCAGCGTTATGGCCGAGCTGATCGGGCGATCATCGGGTCCTTGCCTGGGACGCGGGGGGCGTGGCCATTTGTCGCAACCCTCCTCAGGCTTCTTTGGTGCACATGCCGTGGTCGCCGGGAACCTTAGCATTGCCGCGGGGGTCGCTCTGGCAATGCAGGCTCGTGGCGATGGAAACATTGCCGTGTGCCTGTTCGGTGACGGGGCTTGCGGCGCAGGCGCGTTGCACGAAACCATGAACATTGCGGCGCTGTGGCGACTACCCTTGCTGCTGGTGTGTGACAACAATCTGTACTCAGTCTCCACCCCGCGGGCAGCGGCCCTTGCCCCGCAGCGATTGTCGGATCTCGCAGCTCCGTTCGCAATCGAAGCGCGCACCGTCGATGGCATGGACGTGCGCGTCGTACGCGCAGCCGCCTTAGAGCTGGCCACCCGTGTACGTCGCGGCGCTGGCCCGGCGTTTCTGGAGTGCATTTCGCGCCGGTTTGCGTCGCATTCGACGTCGGCGCGAGAGACGCGGCAACCGCAGGAGTTGGCTGCGGATCGGGAACTGGATCCGATTACTCGACTCGAGAATGCATTGCTGTCCGAGGGCGCGCTCAGCGCGCACGCGGCGCAAGCGCTGCGAGAGCAGGTACGTGCCAGGGTAAAGGCCGCTTGCGCTTTTGCCGAAGCCTCGCCGTTGCCCGTACCCCACGAGGCCTTCGCGGATGTCGGTTGAGGTCGGAAATACAAGTCGGGTGTTTTTTCGCGAGGCGATCTGCCGGGCCGTTGGCGAGACGCTCGATGCCGAACCCAACGCCATCCTCATGGGCCAGGATGTGGGAGCGTTCGGCGGATCTTATAAAGAATTTTACGGGCTATTCGAGCGCTTTGGACCCGCCCGGGTGCGCGACACGCCGGTTGCCGAGTCGGCAATGGTGGGACTGGGAGTCGGTGCGGCCGCCGCGGGCGTGCGCACGCTGGTGAGCATCACCTACATGGATTTCGTGCTGCTTGCGCTGGATCCACTGGTTAACTACGCGGCCAAGGCGCGCTTCAAGACCGGCGGCCAGATTCGGGTGCCGATGGTGGTCAAGGTGACGGCAGGTGCCAAGGGCCAAGGCGTTGCCCACTCTCAGTCGCTGGAGTCCTGGCTCATGTCGGTGCCGGGGCTTCAAGTGGTGGCACCGTCCAACGTCGCCGACGCCTATGGTCTGATGCGATCCGCGCTTCAGGCCGATGGACCGGTGGTTTATGTCGATCACAAGCGGCTGTTCCCGACGTCAGGCCTGCTGAGTACTTTGCCGCACGAGGTTCCGTTCGGCCTGGCGGTGGTATCCCGTCCGGGCAGAAATGCGACCATCGTGACACACTCGTACATGGTCAGTGTGGCGCTGGCCGCCTGCGAGCAGCTCGCGGTCGATGGCATCGACTGCGAGGTGATCGACCTACGCAGCCTGGCGCCACTGGACCTGGACACCATCTGCACATCGGTGTCGAAGACCGGTGTCCTGGTCACGCTCGAGGAAGGACAGGTCGTGTGCGGTGTTGGGGCCGAAATCGCCTGCCGGGTGCAGGCCCGGTTGGGACCCGTCAAAGTGTCGCGACTTGGTGCGGTGCCTGCGCCGGTGTCCTCGAACCCGGTGCTGGAGGCCGCAAGTCTGCCGGATGCCGCGCGCGTCGCCGACGCGGTTCGTCACCTAACCACGGAAGGAAAGTGATGCTTTATAAACTGCTTTTACCGGGCCCGATTGCCGACCTGTCGGAAGTGCGTGTGCTGGAGTGGCATGGGTCGCCGGGGACGCAATTCCATGCGGGCGACCTCGTGGTTGAGCTCGATACGCACAAGGCCGTCGTGGAGATGCGGGCTAGCTCGCACATCGTGCTGCGCAAGATCCTGATAGAACCCGGGGACTGGCAGCGGGTCGGCGAGCCTCTGGCCATTGTCAGCGATAGCGCTGATGAGCCACTGCCTGAACGCGCCGAGGATCTTGCTCAGGCGAGCGCTACCTATGAAATGGTTTGAGCGCGCGTTGCGAAGAATCGACGCTGTTCCAGAATATGAAGGATCTCTTCGCGCACCTCGTCCTGCATAGGACCACTCTGGTGCACGCCGTCGGGCAAGTGCGCTGCCGCACCCAGACCGGCCGCGATCGAATCGACATCGACGATCGCGATATCCGTGTCATCGGCTAGATCATGCAGCATGAGATTCAGCTCCTTCGCTCGCACACTGGGTAGTTGGTCGCCTAGCGCCTGGGAGAACGCGGCGTAAGTGAAGATGCTCTCGCTCCCGGAGCTGGACAATGCATTCATGATCAGGACGTGGTTGACGCCGCGTTCGGCCAGTAGCTTGCAAAGGTCTTTAAGATCGGTCTGAACGTCGTCGATGGTGCGCGACAGAGGCTCAAAACTGACATTGAGCCAATTGCGGATCGCCTGCCCGGTAGTGTCCACGCGGAATCGATGCCAATAGGCGCGATAGCCCAATCGTCGGTGGCGAAGAATGATCTTCGGTTCGGCACTCACAGAAAGCACGACCGCGTCAACCGCGACCTGGGACGCCAGGCCCTCTCTGGTAAGCAGATCGTAACGCTCGCTCAGCGGACAACGCGTCAGCGCGCCGAGTGTACTGCCGGCGAAATGCCAGTCGGCCGGACCGGGTGTGACCGGTCCGCCGAGAATGCCCTGTGACATGTCAGTGGCTAGCTGCGCGTTGGTCGCGGCGTCGCGGCGGATGCGGTCCGCCAGCACCGCTGCCGCCGGCACCAGAGTCTCGTCGCCCACATGGATGACATGTAATGAACCCGGGCTAGCGGCCAGTAGCTCGGAAAAATCGTGTCGTTCGCCCAGAAAAATGCCGTTCTGCTCGCAAGTGCCAAGGCTGACCAGGGTTCCGTGGTTTACATGCTCGCCGTGCCAGGCCCGCCGCATCCGGCGCCAGCCAGTGAGCCGCCCGGACCGATCCTCCGCTAGTTCGCTCATGCGCTCTCCGGCAGCGAAGATCAGCTGCCACTGCGCCTGAATGTCAGCTCCGGCGGTAGTTTCCAGCGATGCCGGGATGAAACCTGCGCTCCAATGCTGATATCGATCGAGTTGATCGAGCCAACCTCCGCGTGACGCATCTGGCCGCTGGTGCAGAATGCCCGCCACGGGTGCCACGAGTGTGAGCTGGAGATCGGTCTGTTCGCGGGGAAACGGATCGGTCGAGCGGATTTTGCCGTCCGACGATCGAAGCCCGATGTTGCAAAATGCGATCGGCTCGCCTGCGCGGCACGCATGTCTGTCCGACACCAGCCAACGCAGCCCCGAGCGATAGATCACAACGCTATCGCCGGTCAATGGTCCAACGGGAAGATTCCGCACCGTCACCAGGGCTGCCATTCCCGCATAATGCCGACGACAGTCGTGCGCAACGCCCTGCTTGCGGCCCGCTCCAGGGCTTCCTCGGCAGTGCTGCTAAACGTCGCTACCAGGGCTCCGACGGCGACCATGTCGCCCGCAGCGATCGCGAGCTGACGCAGCCACGCCGCTTCCGACGTGCACAGTCGGTAGCAGGAGACGGGCGGACAGTCATGTGGAAACTGATCGCTCAGATCGACCGTCAATTCCAGAATCGGCTGCCCGACCGCGATTTTCCTGTCGGAACGCACTAGTATCGAATCGACGCGGGCATGCACCATATGCGCATTGATCAATGGCAAATTGAGCTCCATCAACATAATCGCCTTCGCAGCAAGCCTGGGATTTTCCGTTTCGCGCGCCGATTTAAGTTAGCACTTAACCGAAATCGGTACCATGCAAGTCCGGGCGTATTCGTGCGAGTTTGCTGAATGATTCACGGCCTGCCGGCGGTCACGGGAATTCGCGCTACCAGCGATGCCGCAGCTCTGGAGCACCTCGCGTGGTTGAGCAACCGTGTGCGCACATCGTGCAAGGCATCGACCGACCTGCTCGAGCAGATGCGCGTGGTGCTGGATCGATTCGTTCGCGCTGGGCTTCCTTTTGATGTGGGGCCGGAAGGCTGCCGCCGGTTCGATCTCGTCGAACTCCGAAATTTCGTGCTGGTGGCTGATCGGGCCTTCGATGATCCGTTCTGGCGCGAGTACGTCATGCCATTGGCGAGACAGATCATGTTCGAGGCAGTCGCCGATCGTGATCCAGGCGTATACGACCAGGATTCGTTCCCCAGCGCGACCTGGATGCTGGCGCCACGACGATTCCGTCTGCGCCTGATCCGCACCTACAATCGGCGCTTTCTCAAGAAAACGCAGGTATGTCGTCTGCGGCTACCGGCCCCACTCGAGGACACGATGCTTACCGACCTGCAGGTGCAATTATCTGCGCCCGCAGCGAGCGACATTATCAGGTCCAGCCGTGCCAGCGGGAGGCTCGACATCACTGTCGACCCCAATAAGCTCGCCGAGCTCGCCTGCGAGGTGAGCTATGAATTTTCCTGTGACCCCAACAAGCGCACTTTCGAAGGCGCGATCGAGGCGCGTGAACGAGCGCTCGCGCTCGGACCAGCAGAGAATCTGATTCGACTCACACCGGCGCTGGGCGAACTCGCGCACAGGATCGTGGGGGGCCAGACCGATGCGCTTGGTATCGTCCGCGTCTTTTGGGACTATTTACACGCGACACTCAGTATCGGGGCATTGCGTCGTTCGGAACTCGATCCGGCCGATCCGTTGATGTCGGTAATGAATATAGGCTGGGCAGATTGTCAGCTTGCGTCGGCGGTTCTGGTCGGACTATGCCGGTCACGTGGACTGGCCGCGCGGATGGTGGGCGGCTATATGCTGCAACGAGCGCGGCCCGGGTATCACTACTGGGTGGAGATATGGATCGAAGGGTGCGGCTGGGTTCCGTTCGACACGCTCGGATTTGGTGTTACACGGCCGGGGGAGCGATCCGATTGGCGCAACATTTTCTTTGGCCGCGTCGATTACCGCGCTCGAGTGGAGTGTCTGCCGCATATCTTTGCCGGCCTGCCGGGCTTCCAGCTCCCGCTCGCCTGGCATCTGAATGTGCTGCACCTCGAAGGAGCCATCCGCACCCGCCTCGAAGATTCAGACAGCGGTGAAGCGGTGTTCTCCGACGACGTGAGTTGTGAAGTTCTGCAGCAGGATCAGCCGGCGGTGGAAATTTGAAAGACGGCGCCATCGAGGTTGGGGGCGACGAGGCTGGCACCGTCGAGTGCCGACCCAAAGGCGGCTAGCTGCGAGCGAAGTTGGAACTCCCGACGCACGATGCGGCCACGGGAAACACTCAGCCGGTCGGAGAGCATCTGATGATGCTCCATATCGTAGGTATTTTTCCCGTGGCTGATATAGACATAGAGGTGCGGTTGGTCGGCAAGAGTCGCAAGCTCGCCTTTCGCGATGAGTCGCCGCGCCACCGCCAAATCTTCACCACGGCGAGATTCGTCACCGGCTTCGGGATATGAGATGTCGGCATCCCGGCTGCACAGCAACGTCCCTGGGTGAGCGCTCGCCTCGGTGGCGTGCCAATTGGTCCACCACAGTCGCTTCGTCACCGGGTAGTACTGAAGTACGTCCTGCAGCAACACCGCCTTCGCGTCCGAGTTAGTCAGACGGGCCATCTGCTCGGTGACTCGCTCCGGATGATGCAGGTCGTCGTCATCCCACTGGCACAGGAACGCGCCAGAAGACAGATGCACGCTCAGATTGCGCAAAGCCCCTAGTGTCATGCCGTGACCAACCACTGCCGTGCGCACGCCCACGGCGCCCATCGAATCTACCAGAGCTGGTACCGGATGAGGCGCATCCGGATCCGTGGCGTCCGTGACAATTATCAGCTCAACGTTCGCATACGTCTGCTTCTGGAAGCAGGTTATGGCGGTCGCAACTGCCGGCAGGCGCTCGGGAGTCCCCCTCGTGACCATGAGACAGCTGACCAGTGCCGACGAAGTATTGATGCAGGAATTCCCGAGCCTGGCATGTTAGCGCTGATAGCTGCCGATCACGGCGCCACGAGCAAGGATGTGCCCATCTGCGGCCCGCAGCAGTGCCGATCCCCGCGCGGTTGGTGACAATCCCAGCTTGGTATCGAGTGCGTAGATCGTGAACGCGTAGTGATGCGCCGCGCCCGGATCGGGGCATGGACCTGCGTAGCCGGTAGCGCCGGTGTCATTGGTACCCTGCTGGCTGCCATCCGGAAGCGCCTCGCGGGTCAGCGCCTCGGTCAGTTCGCGCCTTTCCGGCGGCATATCGAACGCCAGCCAGTGAACGAAGTAGTGACGATGCAGGTGACCGACCACGGCATCCCGGTCATCCATGAGCAGGGCGAAGCTCTGGGTGCCGGCCGGCGGATCGCCCCAGGACAGCTGCGGCGAACTGCCCTCGCCATTGCATCCGCACTTCACCGGCAGTGCACCGGAATTCATTGTCGAGCTGGAAACCTGCAGCGAAGCCGTGACCTGCTGCTGCACGTGCTGCGGCTCACACCCAGCCAGCAACGCTGCGATCGACACCAACGGCCAAACCAGCTGATTGAAGCGCACCTCGCCTCCTTGCAATGGCCTTCCGATGCGTGAAGTCTACGTGCCGGCGTCATGCGCTACAAATCCGAACGGATGGTTATCGCTGATGCGTTATCGCCGACGGACGACGAGGGCTCCAGTGCAGCAACGCCTCAGGCTGTTATGCAAGCGACGGCAATCGGCCGCATTCTGATCTGGCGCGGCGGTAGTCTGTGGATTGGTCTGGCGGGTGAACCAGCCGGCCTTCACGCCCACCACGCAGTCCAAATCAGCCTGCCATTCGCTCGCGGCAGAGTGCGATTTCAACGAGATTGCGGAGCCTGGAAGAGCTACAGCGCAGCGCTGGTCGCGGCCGATCAGCCGCATGCGTTCGAGGCGCGTGGGCAGCTGCTTGTACAGATCTTCGTCGAGCCTGAATCGCCCGATGGACGACAGCTGCAGCGACGCTATGGCAGCGAGGGTATCGCCGCGTTGCCGCCCGGAACGCTCAAGCAAGAAATCGCTGCGCTTGCCTCTGGCTACCAACGACGTGCCGATGATGCCGCGCTCGTCGCGCTCGCTCGCGCCGCGATCCAGACGCTCGCCGGCGACACCGGCACTGCCAAAGGCCAATTCGATGCGCGCATCGCACGCGCGGTCGAACTGATACGCCGGCGCCTTGGCGGGCCGATTCCGCTCAAACAGATGGCAGCCGCCGTCCATCTGTCGCCGGATCGCTTTCGCCACCTCTTCATGCAGGAGACGCGGGTGAGTTTCCGAGCCTACCTGTTGTGGCTGCGGCTGGAGGTGGCGCTCGAGGCGTACGTCGCCGGCAGCACCCTGACGGATGCCGCCCACCTTGCGGGCTTTGCCGACTCAGCGCACTTTTCGCGCAACTTCAAACGAATGTTCGGGATCGCCGCGGCAAGCATCCGTACCGAATAGCCGTTTCGTTCAAGTGTCTACCGCACCGTATGGCTAGAGTCGCCGTCGTGCCGTGAACAAACCACAGGAGCAGCAGATGAATCAGCCAGCCAATCGTCACCGACCCCGGTCCGCCACCACGCGCGGCCGCATCGAGCAGAGCAGCAAGCGCTGCGGCTGCGGTCCTGCCTGTCGGTGCGGTGCCAAATGTAACTGCCGGCCGGGAGCCACCTGCACGCCGGCCTGCAAGTGCGTCGCCTGAAGCAAGCCAAGATCCACCCGAGCCGCTCGACCGGCGGCTCAGGTGTTCCTTTCTGATTTCGGCTATCGTCGCGCGTGGAGCGGTAGCGGCGGAATCGAGGGGCAGCGTGGTAGCCAGAGCGAAGAACGCGACCGCGGCAGTACTTAAGCGCTGCCTCTGGGCCGCGCATGGCGATTCCCTGTCTCGGCGCTATCACGACCGCGAATGGGGTCGGCCGGTGCATGCCGACCGGCGCCTGTTCGAAATGCTGATCCTCGAGGGCGCCCAGGCCGGGCTGTCCTGGTCCACGATTCTGCGCAAGCGCGCGAACTATCGGCAGGCATTCGCGAACTTCGATCCGAACAAGGTGGCGCGCTTTACCGCCGCGCGCAAGGCACGGCTGCTGCGCGATCCCGGTATTGTGCGCAATCGACTAAAGATCGACTCCACCGTGAGCAATGCACGCGCGTTTCTGCGGATGCAGCGGGAGTTCGGATCATTCGCTGACTATCTGTGGCGGTTCGTGCAGGATCGTCCGGTGCGCAATCGCCCGCGAACTGCTCGCGCGGTCCGCGCGCGCAGCGCACTTAGCGATTACATCTCGAGGGATCTGAAGAAACGCGGGTTCCGATTCGTCGGCACGACGATCATTTACGCCTATCTGCAGGCGGTTGGTGTGGTCAACGACCATACCCGCGACTGCTTTCTCGACCGCGACCTGTAGCGCAGACAGCTGCCTTCGAATTCGTGCGTACAGCTATCCCAGCCGGACTGCAGGGCGCGATGGCGGCGGGCGCGCGGATCGATGCGCAGCGCACGCTGCGCGGCCCGTGCCAGGTCCGTGTCGAGAGCTCCGGTCAGTCCGTCCTGCACCACGTCGATCGGGGGTTCACTACCGCGGTCGCATCGACTTCGCGGCCATCACCGATCCGCGTGCGGGTTATCGTGCCCCGGCAGCGTACGCGCAGTCCAAGCTGGCCACCGTCCTGCACACGGTACGCGCTCGCGCGGCGGCTGTCGGGCACCGGCACGAGCATTAACTGCCTACATCCGGGTGTGGTTGCGAGCAATCTACTGTCCCGGTGCTTGCGGCTGGTAAAGCCGATCATCAGCCGGGTGATCTTCGATTGCGAGCGTGGGGCGCGCACCACGCTGCACCTGGCGCTGTCGGATGCCCTGAGCGGCGCCAGGGGCTCTATTTCGACGAAAATCAGGCGCCGCAGGCGGCGGCGCCGTTGGCCAACGATCGAGCCCTGCAGGACCGTCTGTGGCAGATGAGTGCCGGGTGGGCGGGGCAGCGGCTTCCGGTCAGCGCCTCCGCAGGCTCGAGTTCATGGCAATGAGCCCTTGAATACCTTAAGATTCTTGAAGCTCTCGGATCGGCAGGGGATGCCATCGGGCAGCGCGAGCCAGCGTCGGGGTGGTCCGTCGCCGGGGAGGCCACGTTTTTCTCGCTTCGGCCGATTCCATCGGCGCAGCGAAATGGAATATACGAATTCATCGACGTGTGAGACTCGCCATGAGAAAAATGACCCGATCTGAGATCACTGAAAGGTTGCTGTTCGCCGCCAACTTCTTGCGTCACCCGTACATGCTCGGCTCGATCATCCCAAGCTCGCGCTTTCTGGTGAATCAGGTGCTCGAGCCGATCGACTGGGACCGGGCACGCGTGATCGTGGAGTATGGGCCCGGCGTTGGCACCATCACCCAGGAGATATTGCGCCGGATGCATCCGGACGCACGTCTGATCGCGATCGAAACCAATAGCGCGTTTGTGCGATTCCTGCCGACGTCGTTGCCCGATCCGCGCCTGCACGTGGTGCATGATTCGGCGGCGCAGGTGCAGGCGGTGCTGCAACGGCTTGGTTACACGCACGCCAGCTATATTATCTCGGGCATTCCGCTCGGCAGCATGCCGGAACGGCTACGTGCAGACATCGTGGCCGAGAGTCGTGCTGCGCTCGAGCCCGGCGGCGCCTTTCTGGTGTATCAATTCACCAGTCGGGTGCTGCCAGTACTGCAGCGCACCTTCGGCGACGTGCGACGAGGATTCGAGCGGCGCAACCTGCCGCCGGCGCAGCTATTTGTCTGCGCCACCGACGGAGCTTGAGCCAACGCCGCTGATGGCGATGTCGACCTGATCGCCGCCGGTCCAGAAGCCGTGCGGGATGTCGTAGTCGGAGCGCTTCACGCGCGTATGCGCCTCGAAGCTGCAGCGCTGGCTGCGGCTAGGCTGGGGCGCGCAGTTCAATTGCGTGATCTCAAGTCCCACGGTCCGCGTCAGACCGTGCAGTGACAACTGGCCGTGCGCCAGCGCCCGCCCGTCGCCATCGAAGTCCACCTGATCGGCATGAAACGTCATTTGCGGGTAGCGCTTTACATCGAGCCATTCGGCCGATCGCAAACGCTCATTCCAGCGCTGATCACTGCAGTCGATACTGGCCATCTGCACGCTGACATCCACGCGACTCGAAGGTCCACGACGATCGAGCACGAAGCGGCCACTGAAGTCAGGGAAGTGCGCGCTCACCCACAGGACGCCAAAGTGGCGGATATTGAACGAGATGGTGGTGCTGACCGGATCCAGCCGATAGATGTTTTGGGCGCAAGCCGGGAAAGCGGCGAACGCCAACCACCACCAGGATGCACCGCGCGCGCGCATGGTCATTTGCCGGTGAGTGCCGCGCCGGGGGCGCGGGGTTGGAGCCACCGCACTTAGGTGTCGCTGGCGCGCATCAGCGCCGGGTCCGGGCGCGCCCTGGCGTCCGCAAGGTGGCGCGCGCCGGCGGCGATCGGCCGACCTCGCTCCAGGAATTTGCGTCAAACTTGAAGCGCGCCACCGCGCAGGTCGGCAAGTGATCGATGCGATTGCACAACCGGTGCGCCAGCACGCTGAGTTCCGGATTGTGTCCGAACAACATCACGCGTGTTGAACCATCGTCCAGTGTCCGCACGATGCGCAGCAGCGCACTGGCCGTGCTGGCATACAAGCGCGGATTGACGACGATGGCCGCTCGCCGCAACCCGAAGCCGCGCGCAAAGATCTCGGCGGTGCGCTGCGCGCGCAGCGCCGGACTGGACAGCAGCAGCTGGGGTCGCCGATAGCGTTGCGCCAGCCGCCGCGCCATCGCCGGGGCATCACGCCGACCGCGCGCATTGAGCGGTCGCTGCGAATCGCTCAGGGCCGGGTCGGACCAATCGGACTTGGCGTGTCGCACCAGGTACAGCGTCTTCATCGAGCGACTTGCCCCGCCGCGAGGCGTGAGTAGCCTGCCACGCCGGACAGGGTACCATTTCGATCGTCGCGGCTGCCATGCAACACGCTGATTTGGCGCGACATTTCGCCGCCGCTGACGCGGCGGGTATGATCGGGGCGGTTAATCCTTTCGCAGCGTCAGCGCGGGGGAAACGGTGCGTATCGTCAGCACCATCGCAGCGTGCGTGCTCGTTCTGGCCGCCTGTTCACCGGCGCTGCGGCCGGCGCGTGTGCGGGTCGTCGTACCGCCGTTCGATGATGCGCCGGTGTCATTCGTGGTGTCCGGCCAGCGCTTCTCGCCGGGCGAAGTCACCATCGTCAAGGTCTGCCTGGCGCCGGACCGATCGATCGTCAGCGTGCACGTGCTGGCATCTTCCGGCGATCACCGCTTCGACGACCTGGCGCTCGACTGGGCGCGGCAGGTGAAGCTGCGAAGCGCGCCCGCGCCGGTCGGCGCACTGATGCTTCGCTGCGGCGAGGTGCGGGTCGAGATCCGCTTGCCGACCGAGCCGCGCGCGGTTGAGGGCCCCGACAGTTCCCTGAGCTAGAGCTGCAGCCGCACCGCCAGCTGCAGCTCGCGCTCGGCGGCGTTCACCGGCTCGCCGAATTGGCTGCGCAGCGCCAGGCTGCTGTCAATCTGCAGGGCTTCGAGCGCCACGCTCCAGTGGCGGCTCAGATCGCGCTGATACGAGAGCGTCCAGGCATGGCCGCGATTGGTGTTGAAGAAATTATCCGACTCGTTCTGATGCATCTCGAAGTCATCGTAACGCGCGCTCAGGCGATTCGGCCCGTGCTGCCAGCTGACCAGCAGGAAGGCGGCGTGAAATTCGTAGCGATAGTAGTCGGTCAGAACGCTGTCCTCGAAGCCTGAATCGCCGACCATGGTAATGCCGCCAATCCATTGCGCGATCACGGTCCAGTGCTGAGTGGGCGTCCAGCGTGCGCCGGCACTGTTGAACCAGGTTCGCCAGCCGAAGTCTTCCAAGCGGAACGAGTAGTCCTCGGTGCGAGCCTCATTATCATAGTGCAGGACGCGCAGTTCGAGCTGGTCGCGATACTTGGCATTCAAGCCGGCGTAGTAGCCCGGCCGCTGATCAGAATCGGTGGTGAATTCGCGCAGGCCGGCGACCGGTGGCATGTTGGGTTGACCGACGACACCGAACAGCGTGGTCTGGCGATCGTGAATGGCCCAGCCGCGCACTGCCAGCAACTCTCCCGAGTAATCGTTCCAGCCCAAGACGGCGGCCGTAGCACCGAAATCCCAGTCCAGCCCGTGCTGACGGCCGAGCCAGTCCAGGTCATATTCGACCCCAATGGTGCGCAACTCCTCGCCGACCCAGGTGTTGATGGCCGAGGGTGATATCGAGTAGGCGCTGCGCCAGCCCGGCAGGCGATTCTCGAGTGAAATCGGCGCGTAGAACGCGCCGAACTTGACCCGCGATCGCCAGCCGTTTGACGGGAACGGCCGAAATTCCGCGTAGATTTCGGTCAGATCCACCGGATTGCGGTCGTGATCATCGTAGGCCACCGCGTCCACATTCACGTGCAGAACGTCGAAGAACGCGTGGTTGTAAAACAGCGAGATGCTGCCGAGTCGCACGCCGTCGTGCTGATCGTCGAAGCGCAGATCGCCCAGGCCGCCGTTCAAATACGAGGTCAGACCGTCGGCTGCGACCGCGCGCATATCGATCACGGCACCGAAATCGGACGCCGCAGCCGGAGTAGCCGCCAGTACCGTCGGCACCAGAAGCGCCAGCAGCGCGCCGGCCCGCTGCAAGGCAGATGTCAATAGTCGGCCCACCGCGTGTCTCCGGAGTGCGGT
Source organism: Steroidobacteraceae bacterium (assembly GCA_036502265.1). Classification (GTDB taxonomy): domain Bacteria; phylum Pseudomonadota; class Gammaproteobacteria; order Steroidobacterales; family Steroidobacteraceae; genus FEN-1191. Next base: position 30,310 of record DASXYW010000114.1, read on the forward strand.
GCGTCGCGGCGCACCGGGTGGCTCAGACGGAACGCCGGCGTCGCATGGGAGTCTTCGGCAAGTACCACGCGCGTCGTCAGCGAGTTGCCGCCGCTCTCCTGCATCTGCGGGTGCCAGGCGGTCAGCGTGTAACTGCCGGCCGGCAAACCGTGCAATTGCAGTGTGCCGGCGGAGTCGCTGCGGCCGAAGAACGGTGAATCGGTGACGTAGATATACCCGATCATGCCGTCATGGATGTTGCAGCCGAGCGTCACCAGTCCTGGCCGGTCGAATATCACCGGCGGATACTTGTGACCGGCGTACAGCGACAGCTTGAAGGTCTTGGCCGGGGAGAATGAGTAGACCTGGTGCTGAATCTGGTCGCTGTTCGGAAATTCCACCCCGGTGCCGGTCTGCACCACCAGGATCCGCGGCACGAACTGCATGTGCTGCTGATCCATGATGGCGCTGTGCTGCACGTGCTTCTCGGGCGGCGGGTTGTCGGACTGGGCGATGATCACCACACCCGCGACCGGCTGTCCGGTGCTGTCGACCACCGAGGCGGTGATGTCCGCTGCCGCCGCCGGGTCGATCAGCAGCGCGGAACACGCGCACAGGGCTGCGGCCGCGAACATGCTGCGGCCGGTCGGGGCAGTCCTGGCCCCTTGAGCGATGACGGACGAACTCATGTTGCGAAGTGGCGAAGCGGTAAGGGAATCATGCAGCTGCAACCTAAGCTAGGGTTGCGCACTGGCCCGTTGGCGGCCACGCCACAGTTCACAGTGCGGGACGCGCGGCGCCTGGTCGTATGTTTCGGAACGTGACCGGTTTGGCATTATCCGGCCGGCGTCGCGGCATTGACGCGCGCACCGCTGCTGCGTAAGTGCGCCGCGCTCGGTGAATGGTTGTGCGCCGGGGCTCGGAGCGCGCCGAACGCGCGCTCCGCCGTGCACCCGTGACCTAAGCTTAGGGGGCCGCCGCCTCGATCACGATCTCGAGGGTGACTTCGTCGCTGACCAGTGGCACGGCCTTCGACATGTTGAAATCGGACCGCTTGAGGGTCGCGGTCGCGTCGGCGCCGATCGAGTCCTTCTTCAGCATGTTCAGACCGTGCTTGAACGACGTCACCGTCAGCGTGACCGGCTTGGTGACGCCCTTGAGGGTCAGATCGCCCTCGATGGTCGTCGGCTTGTCACCGTTGAACTTGACGGCGGTCGACTTGAAGGTCGCCGTGTCGTACCGCGCAGTATTCAGGTAGTCCGGGCCCTGGATGTGTTCGTTGAAAAGATCCGAGCCGGTGTCCACCGACTTGGTGTTGATCACCACGTCGATCGAGGCGGTCTTGGCCTGGGGATCGTAGTTCACCGTGGCGTTGGTGGTATTGAAGCGCTGCTCCTGGGTGGAAAAGCCCAGGTGGTTATAGGAAAAGCGCACGAACGTGTGATTCGGGTCGGACTTGTAGCTGGTCGGCGCCGCGTAGGCTGCGCTCGCCAAAGCTACTGACATCACGGCGGCAGCCGCTGCCCGCTTCAATACATGCATCGGATCATCTCCGGCGGTTGGGGAAGGGCATCTTAGGGCCGTGCGGCCGGCGCCACTAGTCCTCGCTGAAATCCCATTGCGGGTCGACGTCCACTGGCACGTCGGCCACCGCCTCGAGCGACTTGGCCAGCTCCGGCGGCATGGTGCCGTAGCGGGCGAACCAGGCCTCGGCGCGCGAGCGATCGCCACTGGCCTCCTGCTCGAGCAACTCGCGCGCCAGATCGGCCACCGCCGAGGGCATACGGGCAAGCTCGATCGCATAGCGCCCGCTGGCCGCATCCCGCACCACTACGCCGTGTTCGGCAAAGTAGTTGAATTCCATCATTTCGGCGCGGGAATGGGCCTCGGCCACACCGAAGCGCACGGTGCGAAATATTCCACCGACGTACGACACGTAGTAGCTGTTGAGTCGGTCGGCGCCTACCACGCCCTTGTCGACCAGCCACTTCAGGCCGAACAGACCGACGATGTCGGCCTTGGCTTCCTCGAGCCCTGAGAACACTGGCCCGAGCGACGCCCGGATGTCCTGCTTGACGCCGGCGACGTGCGCGAACGCCGGCCCGAGCCCATGGCCAATCTCGTGCATCACCGTGGTCGCAAGATAGCCGTCGGCCGATGCTAGCGTCGCCTGGTCGGGACGCAGCAGCCGGCGCGCGATCGGCAGAATCACCACGTTGACGCGCGCGTCAAGAAAGTTCTTAAAGAAGATCTTCTTTGATCCGCGCTGCTCGTGGACACGCGCATCGTTCGGAAGATTGTCAGCCACGGCCTGATAGCCATGCAGCAGGTCCCCGGTCCTGAAGGGCGCATCCATGATCTCCATCGGCGAGCGCAGGCCCTTCTTCGAGGGACGATCGCTCGGTGGCAGCGGCAGCGTGTCCTGGATGTCGGGTACGTACTGCTGATACACCTCCAGCTTGCGGCTCTCGACATCGTTGCGAATCAGGATCGAGGCGCCGTATGAGGTCCGGACGCCGAGCAGTCCGTCCAAATAGGTCTCATAGGGCGCGAAGATCACGTCGATCTTGGGATTGTCCAGATCGAGCCAGGCCAGATCGCTGGCGAAATAGTCGTCGCTCAGCAGCGCATCGGCGCGTAACCGCAGAAATTTCGCAAATGCCGCATCATCCGACAGCGCCGCAGCCTCGCGCAGCAGCCTCGCCATCGGCGTAAGCCAGCGGCCGTAGACCACGTGATACGGCACCGCCTGCAGCGAGCTGCCGCTGCGCCGGATGACGCTCCAGGGGTTGTAGAGCGCGCTCTTCTGATCCGGATGAGCGGCCACGTAGTGCTCGAATTCATCGCGCGTCAGATCGGACGGGTAGAGGGCGTTGCCGGGCGGTTGCGGCGTGCTGCCCACGAATGGCGCATCGTTGCGGATCAGATCGTAACGGCTGCCATTGATGCGCAGGAAACGCCGCAGATCCTGGGCTTCCTGGCCCTGCCGGCCGCGCAAGCTCTGATACAAGGTCCAGCCCTGCGGATCGCTCTGCTGCCAGTAGACACGATCGAGCAGCCGCGCGGCGGCGGCCAGCTTGTCGATCATGGCGCGCTCGCGGGCGGTCAGGCCGGCACCGTCGTAGCGCATAGGCACCGGTTGAAACTTGGCCAGTTCGCCGGCCAGATCCGGCGCCACCTGCAGGTTGCTCAGAGGCGCTGCGCCGTGGCCCGCCGCACGGCCGTCGGCCGACCACAGCGCGACGCAGGCCAGGACCGTCAGGCAGGCCGGCGGCAGGCGCTTCACGTCAGAACGCAAAGGCGAGATTGCCGCTGGCTGCGGTACGTGCGGAAGCGATCGCACCCTCGATGGTGAGCAGGCGCAGTTTGGTCGTGACACCGCCGGGCGCGGAGAATCCGCCGCTGCGGCCGCCGGCGGCGAGCACCCGGTGGCAGGGAACGATGATCGGAACCGGATTGCGCGCCATCGCCTGACCGATCGCCCGCGCGGCCTGCCGATCGCCGCAAAGTTCGGCGACCTCGCCATAGGTGCGCGTGTGCCCGGGCGGGATTTCGCGGACCACTTGATAGACCTGCTGATGAAACGCCGGCACGGCGCTCAGATCGAGTCGCGCGTGGCGCAGATCGCGCGACTCACCTGCCAACAGCGCGACGATATCGTCGATGATGCGCTGCCGGTCAGCGTCCGGCCGTTGCACCCGGGCCGCAGGGTGGGCGCGCAGCAGCCGGCCGATGGTGGCCGACTGGGTCGCCGCAGGTAGCTGCAGCGCCACGATACCGCCGACGCCCCAGGCGATGCCACAGCCGCCGATCGCGGTCTGGAACAATGCATACGAGTGCGATGCCATCCGGCAATTATATACGCTTGAGCGCCGCCGCCGGGTCGTCCGCACGAGCGGCCTTACGAGCGTAGAATCACCCCATGCCCCTTGAGCAGTTCCACCCGGCAGTCGCGCGCTGGTTCGCGAAGCATTTCTCCGAGCCAACCGCGCCGCAGCGCTCGGCGTGGCCGGCGCTGGCTGCCCGGCGGCACGCGCTGATTGCCGCGCCGACTGGCTCGGGTAAGACGCTGGCGGCGTTCCTGGCTGCAATCGATTCGCTGGTACGCCGTGCAGTGGCGGGCGAGCTGCCCGATGCCACCCAGGTGGTGTACGTCTCGCCACTGAAGGCGCTGTCGAACGATGTGCGGCGCAACCTGGAGCTACCGCTGGCCGGGATCGCAGCTGAACTGCAGGCCCTGGGGGTGCCGGCGTGCGCGCTGCGCGCCCAGGTGCGAACCGGCGACACCACTTCTGCCGAGCGCGCCGCCATGCGTCGCTCGCCGCCGCATATTTTGGTGACCACCCCGGAATCGCTGTACCTGCTGCTCACCAGCCAGTCCGGCCGCCAGATGCTGTCGACCACCGAAGCGGTGATCGTCGATGAGATCCACGCGCTCGCGCCGAGCAAGCGCGGTGCGCACCTGGCGCTGTCGCTCGAGCGGCTGGCCGGCCTGTGCCCGCGGCCGCCGCAGCGCATCGGGCTGTCGGCGACGCAGAAGCCGATCGAGCTGGTGGCGCGCTTCCTGATGGGTGCCGGACAACCCGTCTCCGACTGCGTCGTGATCGACGCCGGGCACGTGCGGACGCGCGATCTGGCGCTGGTGCTGCCGGATGCCCCGCTCGAGGCCATCATGTCGAACGAGGTCTGGGAGAATCTGTACGATCAGCTGGCAGGGCTGATCCGGGCGCATCGCACCACACTGATCTTCGCCAACACCCGCCGCATGGTCGAGCGCGTCACGCGCCACCTGAGCGAGCGCATCGGCGAGCGCGATATTGCCGCTCATCATGGCAGCCTGGCCCGCGAGCAACGTCACGACGCCGAGCAGCGCCTCAAGTGCGGTGCCCTGCGAGCGCTGGTGGCTACGGCATCGCTCGAGCTCGGTATCGACATCGGGGACGTCGAGCTGGTGTGCCAGCTCGGCACGCCACGCTCCATCTCGACGCTGGTGCAGCGTGTGGGCCGCGCCAACCACTCGGTCGGCGGCGTGCCCAAGGGTCGGCTGTTCCCACTCAGCCGCGACGATCTGGTCGAATGCAGCGCGCTGCTGAATGCGGTGCGCTCCGGGGAGCTGGACGCGCTGAGCATTCCGCCGCAGCCGCTCGACGTGCTGTCGCAGCAGCTCGTGGCCGAGGTCAGCGCCCGCGACTATGCCGAGGACGAACTGTTCGAACTGGTGCGGCGCGCGTGGCCATACCGCGAGCTGGCGCGCTCGCAGTTCGACCAGGTGCTGCGCATGCTGGCCGACGGCTTCAGCACCCGGCGCGGCCGCCAGAGCGCCTATCTGCATCGCGACGCAGTGAACCGCCGGGTACGCGCGCGCCGGGGCGCACGCCTCACGGCCATCACCTGCGGCGGCGCGATTCCTGACAACGCCGACTATCAGGTGATCCTGGAGCCGACCGGCACCTTCATTGGCACGCTTAACGAGGATTTCGCGGTCGAGAGCCTGGCGGGGGATGTGTTCCAGCTCGGCAACTGTTCGTACCGGATTTTGCGGGTGGAGGCCGGCCGGGTGCGGGTCGAAGATGCCCGCGGTCAGCCGCCGACAATGCCGTTCTGGCTCGGTGAGGCCCCGGCACGCAGTCCGGAACTGTCGGCTGCCGTTTCGGCGCTGCGCGCCGAGGTCGAGGCGGCATTGCCGGTGGTCGATGCCGCCTCGATCGAGACCTGCATCGATCGGATCATGCAGCGTTATCAGCTGCAGCGGCCAGCCGCCCGCCAGCTGGTCGAATACCTGGCCGCCGCCCAGGCCGTGCTCGGCCACCTGCCGACGCAGCAGCGCCTGATCTTCGAGCGCTTCTTCGATGAGGCCGGCGACATGCACCTGGTGATTCACGCGCCGTTCGGCGCCCGTATCAATCGCGCCTTCGGCCTGGCGCTGCGCAAGCGCTTTTGCCGGGCGTTCAACTTCGAACTGCAGGCCGCCGCCACCGAAGACGCCATCGTGCTGTCGCTGGGCGAGACCTACAGCTTCGAGCTGCCGCAGGCGACCCGATTCCTGTCGAGTGCCAGCGTCGAGCCGGTGCTGGTGCAGGCGCTGCTGGATGCGCCCTTGTTCACCACGCGCTGGCGCTGGAATGCCACGATCGCGCTGGCGATCCGGCGCGCGCGCGCCGGCAAGAAGACGCCCGCGCCGCTGCAGCGCATGGCGGCCGAAGATTTGATCGCGGTGGTGTTTCCGGATCAGCTGGCGTGCGCCGAGAATCTGGCGGGTGAGCGCGAGATTCCTGATCACCCGCTGGTGCGACAGACCCTGTTCGATAGCCTGCACGAGGCGATGGACGTCGACGGTCTGGTGGCTTTGCTCGCCGCCCTGGAGAACGGCCAGGTGCAGCTAGTCACGCGCGACCTGCCGCAGCCCTCGCCGCTGGCGCAGGAAATTTTGCGCGCGCGCCCATATGCCTACCTGGACGATGCGCCGCTGGAGGAGCGCCGCACGCAGGCGGTATCGGCGCGCAGTTGGCTCGATCCGGAGAGCGCCGCCCGCTTCGGTCAGCTGGATGCGGCGGCCATCGAGGCGGTGCGCAGCGAGGCCCGGCCGGTTACCGATACCGCCGATGAATTGCACGACGCGCTGATGCTGCTCGGTGTGCTCGATCCGCAGCTCGACAGCGAGGGCCGCGCCGACGGCGCGTTCGCCGACCTCAAGGCCGCCGGGCGCGCCACGCTCTGGCAGGTCGGCGGCCGCATCTTCTGGATCGCCACCGAACAATTACCGCAGGTAGCCGCCGTGTATAGCTCGGGACAAGCCAGCCCGCCGGTCCAGGTACCCGCCGAGTACGCGCAGCGCCATTGGGAGCCGGAGCAGGCGCTGCGCGAGCTGCTGCGTGGCCGCCTGCAGGCCTGTGGGCCGACCGATATCGCGCAACTGGCGCGAGCACTGGCGCTGCCCTCGGCGGCGATCGATGCGGCGCTGCACGCGCTCGAGGGTGAAGGTTTCGCGATCTGCGGTCAGTTCACGCCCGGCCACGAAAGCAGCGAGTGGTGCGAACGCCGGCTGCTTGCGCGCATTCACCGCTACACGATCAGATCGCTGCGCGAGCAGATCGAGCCGGTGGCGAGCGCGGATTTCATGCGCTTTCTGCTCGAATGGCAGGGGCTGACGACGCGTCCACGGCCGCACGGTGCGGCCAGCCTGGAACGCGTGCTCGAGCAACTGGAGGGCTTCGAAGTGCCGGCCATCGCCTGGGAGGCCGACGTGCTGCCAGCGCGCCTACAGGATTATGACGGCGCCTGGCTCGACCGATTGTGCTTATCCGGGCGCATGTTCTGGTCACGCCTGCAACCGCCGCCGCGTGCCACCGCTGCGCCGGTACGCGCGACGCCGATGGTATTGCTCACGCGGCGCAATCGTGTCTGGTGGCAGCAGCTGTGCGGCGGCGGACGAGAAGCGGCGAGCCTGTCGGCCGGTGCGCAGTCAATTGCTCAGTATTTGCAGCGCCAGGGGGCAGCGTTCTTCGACGAGATCGTGACCGGCGCCGGACTGTTGCGCACGCAGGTCGAGGCTGCCCTGGGCGAGTTGGTGGCGGCGGGTGTAGTCACTGCCGACAGCTTCGGCGGGCTGCGTGCGCTGCTGTTGCCGATGCCGCGCCGGCTCGCGCTGCGCGGCCGCCGCGGCGGATCCTTCGGGCTGGATGAGGCCGGACGCTGGAGCCTGGTGCATGCTGCGTCGGACGCGCCGGCCGATGCAACGCCGGACAGCGGCGCGCACGTCTCGCGCGACACGATGGAAGCGCTCGCGTGGCTGCTGCTGCGTCGTTACGGCGTGGTGTTCCGGCGGCTGTTGACACGCGAGGCCGACTGGTGGCCCGCATGGCATGAGCTGCTGCGCGTGTATCGCCGGCTCGAGGCCCAGGGGCTGATCCGCGGCGGGCGCTTCGTCGCCGGGATGAGCGGCGAGCAGTACGCGCTGCCCGATGCAATCGGCTCGCTGCGCGCGGTGCGAGCGCGCGCTAAGGAAGGGACGCTGATCGCCCTGAGTGCAGCCGATCCCCTCAATCTCGCCGGCATCGTAACGCCGGGAGCACGGATTACGGCACTGGCCGGGAATCGCGTGCTGCTCGAGGACGGCGTTCCAATCGCCAGCCTTCAGGCCGGTGAAGTCCAGTTCCACCAGGAGCTGCCCGCGTCGCGGCAGTGGCAGGCGCGCAGCGCCTTGGTGCGCAAACCCACGCGCTCGCGTCTGGCACGCACCGGTTAGCGGCCGATCAGGCGCGTAACGCCCGAGCGCACCAGATCGAACTCCCAGCGCCGCGCCCAGTGACGTTGCCGGGCAGCGTCGATCACCGCGGCCGGAATCTCGCCATCGATACCGATCCCGACCCCGCGCGGCAGCTGCTGCGAGGGCAGCTCGGGCAGCCGCTGCAGCACCTCTTGGGTCGGATTACCGGGCTGCTGGCACAGCGCCGGGTAATCGCCCAGCGAATAAAATCCATCGCCGTGCGGATGCAGGTTGGGCTCGAACCACAGATAGGGCGAATCCGACAGGAATGCCGCCAGGGTGCTGAACGAGGACGTCGAACACACCAGCAGATCGCAGTTGGCCAGCGCCAGCACGTCGGAGCAGTCACCCGGTGGCAGATCATTGGTGGTGATGCAGGGCCAATGATCGGTGAGCGGCCGAAGCTGCTGCTCGCTGCCATCAGTGATCAGCAGCAGTTGCCAATGCCCCGGCAGCGCCCGATCGAGCGAGCGCGCCACAGCGCATAGCCATTCGATCGGCAGCGAGATGTTGGAGGCGTTGCGATACTGCTCGGGCGAGGCGGGCGGACGAAAATCGCCCATGCGCACGTGCATGCCGACCAGCAGCCGGCGACGATCCAGGCGCGCGCGCAGGCGCAGGAGATTCCCGGGGGCGTAGCGGCTCTGATAGAGCGTGCTGCGGATGAATTCACGCCCCGCCTCGACGTGGTGATACCCGCCCCACAGCCCGTGGGTCACCAGCACGTAGCCGCGACGCTGAAACAGTCCATGCGCAGTGGCGAAACTGCGTAACGCCGTCACCGCGTCCCCGCCGCCATGCGCCAAGTACTCGGATTCGGTGAACTCGACCACCGGTAGCAGATATTCGAGCGCGCGATTGCGGATCCAGTCGTCCGGTGCGCTACCGAAGTGCCACCAGTAGGCTCGGCGGTTCATGCCGAATGCGGGCGGCAACAGCGTCGCGTCCAGGACCTGCGCGGCTAGAAACGCCCGTGCCCACGGCAACATCTCGTTGCCCAGTCCGTAGCCGCGGTTTTTGACCCGCGACAGGCAGTAGCGCAGTAGCAGCCGTTTGCCGCGCCCGATCAGTTGCATGATGTGTCAGAGCATACCGGCTGGCGATCTTAGGCGGGTGGATTGTCGCGGCAATGGTTTCTGTCGTACGGTTACCGCCATGCTCGTGCATCTGCGCAATCAGGACTTCAACGTCGTATCCGGCCGCAACGACCGCTACTGGCACGGCATTACCTCCGGCGCCTGGGAGCCGGACACCTATCCGATCTTCGAGCGCTTCGTCGATCGCGACCATTCGTACATCGACATGGGCGCCTACATCGGACCGACGCTGCTGTACGGCTGCCAGATCGCCAAGTGCGTGTATGGCATCGAGCCCGACCCGATCGCCTTCGACGAGTTACAGCAGAATGTCAGCCTGAATCGCCCGCTCACCGACAATGTGCAGCTGTTCGAGGTCTGCATTGCGCCTCGCAGCGGTGAGGTGGCGTTCGGCAACTGCGGGGCAGGCGGGGACTCGGTCTCGAGCCTGCTGTTCGGCGACCGCAAGACGCATTGGATCGTCAAGGCGCTGACGTTCGAGGACTTCATTGGCCAGGCCGGCGTCACCGACTGCAACTTCATCAAGATGGATATCGAAGGCGGCGAGTACCGGCTGTTGCCGACCATGCTGCCGTATCTGAAGGCGCACCGGCCGACGCTGCACCTGTCGCTACACCCGTGCCATCTGGGTAAGCGCGGGATCGGGCTTATCGGCAAGCTGGTCGTGCGTCTGCTCTCGACCTTGCGGCTCGCCGCGTGCGTGCGCCTGTACCGGCATATGTATGACAGTCGCGGACAGCCGCTGACCTTCGCTTCTGTGCTGTGGCAGTCGCGCGCCAAAGTTACGCTGGACGTGGTGCTGACCGACCGGGAATGGGCAATGCCAGCGCCCGTTCCTGCCGCTGCGGCTCAGGCCGGCCGGCCCTGAGCGGCAGCGGCGGCATCGGGCAGGTCGATGCGACGCTGGGTGCTCCAGTCACCGCTGTTAAGCTCGATCGGAACACAACGCTCGACGAACTCCGGGCTCGCGGCCGAGCGCAGGGCGACCGGATCGTAGATGATCTGCCCCAGCCACTCGATGCGCTGCTGTAGCGGGCCGGCCGATCCGCCGGGGCGGTTGTAGCCATAGAAGCCGGCATCGAAGGCGCGCGGCACACACGGATACGCGGTCGGGCAGTCTGAGCGCTCCTGGATCCGGCGCAGCAGGCCGTCCTGTTCGACGAACCCCAAGCCCACCAGACTTTCGGGAAACAGCCGCCGCAGATAGCGCTTGGGGTGGCGAAAATAGGCCAGATTCACGTGCGGCGCGACCAGCTGGCGCAAGATCCGGTGCTCGAAGCACACGCCCATTGAGCTGAAGTCGCCGGAACTCAGGTAGTAGCCGCCGCGATCTGCCGGCGGCCGCAGCCTCCGATTGGGGTTGGCGATTGCAATCGAGCAGAACAGCCCGCTCGAGGCTGTGTGCACGGCCCGGTGCCAGCGAAAGTAGTCGCGTGCAATTATCGTGTCTTCTTCCAACAGATAGACGTACTGCCGCGTGGTGACCGCCGCCTGCAGGTACGCCAGCAGCAGATTGGCGCTCTGTTTGGTGCGGCGGAATGGGCAGGCCACCGGCATGCTGATCTCGAAGCTTGCCAGGCGATCGGCGAAGGCATGAATCACCTCGATGTTGTGCGGATCATGGCCGGTGTCCGGGCGGAATAGCACATGCAGGTCCTGCACGCCGTCGGCGCGGGTCAGGTTATCCAGGCAGTGCCAAAGGAATTCCGGGCGCCGCCAGCACGGCAGCACTAGCACGTCACGTCGGCCGGTGCCGCCGTTGGGCGAAGACTGGTCGGGCGTAGCGGAGGCGGCGGCTCGCGCGGCGTGAAATACCGCCCGCCGGAATTTCCACCAGCTGCGCGGTCCGTTCAGCATGAGGCCATGGCGCTCACGTCGACTAGGATCATACCCGCCGCGGTGAATCGAAAGGGGCTGCGGCCGCCGCTGCGGTATTCTTGCCGAACGCCCGGATACCGGCGCTTAGGTTTCCGAGGACTCATTCTGTTCAGCTTCGAACACGTAACCAAGCGCTTCGGCGCGGTCACGGCTCTGGAGGACCTGAATCTCGAGTTTCAGGCCGGCACCGTCAATGCCGTCATCGGCAGCAGTGGCTCGGGCAAGTCCACGCTGCTGCGTCTGCTGTTGGGGCTGGAATGGCCCGACAGCGGCCGCATTCGCATCGCCGGCGACGAGCTGGCGCGCAGCGCTCGTCTCACCATCCGGCAACGCATCGGCTATGTGATTCAGGACGGCGGCCTGTTTCCGCATCTGCGCGTGCGCGACAATCTGGCGCTGCTGCCGCGGCATCTGGGCTGGCCGGCCAGCCGCACGTTGGAGCGCTCGCTCCAGTTGCTGGAGCTGATGCAGCTGCCCATGAGCGTCCTGGAGCGCTATCCGGGCGAGCTCTCGGGCGGGCAGCGGCAGCGCGTGGCGGTGATGCGCGCGCTGATCACCGAGCCGCCGGCGCTGCTGCTGGATGAGCCGCTCGGAGCGCTCGACCCCCTGGTGCGCTTCGACCTGCAGCAACGACTACGGGAATTGTTCTCGACCCTGGCCAAGACCGTGGTCCTGGTGACCCACGATCTGGCTGAAGCCGCCTATCTGGCGCCGCGACTGGTGCTGATGCAGGCCGGCCGCGTCGTACAGGATGGCACGGCCGCCGACTTCATCGAGCGTCCGCGCAGTGAATTCGTGCGCCGCTTCGTCGCCGCCCATCGCAACCTGCCGCTGGGGCACGCGGCCGGCGGCTGAGCATGCGATCCAAGGCACTGCTGTTGGCGATACTGCTGCTGGCCGGCGTCGCTGCGCGTGCCGACGAGCTGCGCATTGGCTCGAAGAATTTCACCGAATCGGTGATTCTGGGCGAATTGCTGCGCCTGGATGCACAGCGCCACGGATTGCAGCTCGCGCATCGTCGTGCCATGGGTGGCAGCGCGATCCTGTGGCGCGCGTTGCTCGAGGGCAGCATCACTGCTTATCCGGAATACACCGGCACGCTCACTCAGGAGCTGTTGCATTCGGCCCCGGCAATGGCGGGTGATGCATCCCTGGGCGGTACGCTGCGGGCGCGAGGCGTGGGGATCAGCGCGCCGCTGGGATTCGAGGATCGCTACGCGCTCGGGGTTACCGAGCAGCTGGCGGCGCGTCTGCACCTGACGAGCCTGTCGGACCTGAGCGCGCACCCGGAGCTGCGCTTTGCGCTGTCGAACGAATTCATGAACCGCGCCGATGGCTGGCCGGGCCTGCGGGCCGCCTACCGGCTGGCACCACGCAGCATTCGCGGCGTGGATCACAGCCTGGGCTATCGGGCCCTGGCCGATGGCGCCGCCGACGTGGTCGACCTGTATTCGACCGACCCCGAGATCCAGGGTTATCACATCCGGGTGCTCACCGACGATCGGCATTACTTTCCCGCCTATCAGGCGGTATGGCTGTATCGGCTGGATAGCGTGCAGCAGGCGCCGGCGCTGCTGGCGGCCGTGGCCGATCTGACCGGTCGGATTTCGGAAGATGCCATGCAGCGTATGAATGCAGCGGTGCAGCTCGATCATCGAGACGAGACCGCTGTCGCGGAGCAGTTTCTGCGCTCGCAGCTGCCAACCACCGCCGCCGAGCCGAGCGGTGCGACGGTGCGCGCGCCCGGGCTCGCGAGCCGCGTCGGGCGACGCACACTCGAGCACCTGGAATTGGTCGGCGTGTCGCTGCTGCTGGCGATGCTGGTCGGACTGCCCCTGGGCGTCGTGGCCGCCAAGCAACCGCAGCTCGGACGCACAGTGCTGACGGTGACCGTGATTCTGCAGACCGTGCCGTCATTAGCGATGCTGGTATTCATGATCCCGCTGTTCGGCATCGGCGCGCGCCCGGCGATCGCGACGCTGTTTCTCTACAGCCTGCTGCCGATCGTGCGCAATACCGTGACCGGGTTGAGCTCGATCCCGGCTTCGCTGCAGGAATCAGCGGCCTCGCTCGGCCTGCCGTGGCACGTGCGGTTGCTGTGGGTCGAGGCGCCGATGGCTGCGCGCACCATCATTGCCGGGGTCAGCACGGCCGCGGTCATCAACGTCGGCACCGCCACGCTCGGCGCCCTGATCGGCGCCGGCGGCTACGGCGAGCCAATCCTGACCGGAATCCGTCTGAATGATCTGCCGCTGATTCTGGAGGGAGCCATTCCCGCGGCGTTGCTGGCACTGGCGGTCATGGCGGGATTTCAGGGGCTGGAGCGCGTGCTGACACCGCGCGGGTTACGCCTCAGGTTCGACGGCTGATGCGCGCGCCAAGACCGGCCACCCTAAGCGGTGGCCGGCCGCGTCGGCCTCAGCGCTCCCAGTGGCCGCGCACGTAGTGATAGTGCGGACCTCTCGCGACCCAGGCATCGGGTACCCAGTGGTAGCCGCGGCGTTCGTGCACCCAGCGGCCGCCGACCCAGACGTGCTCCCGACCACGCCACGCCCAGTAGCCCGGCGCCCACACCCAGCCCGGTCGCGCGGCGGGAACGACTTCCACCCGCGGCGCGGGCGGTGCCACGTCGATATCGACGTTGACGCCGGCCGAGCTCACCGCTGGCGCCAGGCTGGCCGCCGCAGTCAGGCACAACGTTGCGAGCAGTAATTTGCGCGTAGCCATTGATCGATACTCCTTGGTGCAAGTTCAAAATCCGTGTCGGCCGCCGAAACTGCCGCGACCGCGCGGCGAATCTCATAGCGTCACCTTGCCGCTGTCAACGCCGTGCTGCACCGTTTGGTTGACGGCTGTGATCGCGGTCAACCTTTCATGCCGGTGAGGCTTGCTCTTCAGCTCGGGTTCAGCAGGACTTCAGCACCCGTTCAGCGCCCGGCGCCCAAACTGGCCACCAGTCAGAGAGGTTGCCGACATGATCACGCGAGTCGCCATTCCGCTGTTGCTGTTACCGCTGCTGGCACTGCTGCTGCCAGTGATGTTTGCCCTGGCCTGGATACGCGAGGCGATTGGCGATCGGTCCTTGAATCGGCCGGTTCGTCGACGCAACGCCCATGACCGGCTGGTCGCGATCCGCGCCGCCAGCCAGCGCGCCGGGAGCCTGCATCACCACCGCCTCTGAGACCGCCGCCCCCGAGGCGAGAGGACCAGGCGACGAGGAGGTCGTTTCAATTTGAGCGACATTATGGCGAGAAAAACGACTATTGTATCTCCATTGAGTCAGTAGGCCGCCTCGGGACTTGGAAACTGCGCCGCTTCCGATCTGATCCACTCTGAAAACGCCACAAAAGGCGGCAGGGCCTGCGCCCGCGCCGGGCTCACCAGCCAATAGCTGAACTGGATGCGCACTGCGCGCTTGCTGACGCGAACCAGCTGGCCGCTGGCAATCTCATCGGCTACCAAGCTCCAGCGCGCCAGCACCAGGCCGGTGCCCTGCAGCGCCATGCGCACCATCGGCAGCGCGGCATCGAACACCGGTCCGCGAATCGCTCCGGGCTCGCCGTGGCCCTCTCCGTCGAGCAGCCAGTCCGTCCAGGGCTCGCTCGAGCTATGCAGCAAGGGATAGCGGCGCAGGTCATTGGCATCGCGCACCGGCCCGAATTTCTTGTAGATGGCCGGTGAACATACCGGCAACACCCATTCATCCAGCAGCTTCACGCAGTGCAGATTGGAATAACCGCCTGAGCCATAGCGCACTGCGGCATGCATGTCATCGCGCACGAAGTCGACCAGCTCATCGGAGGTATGCAGGTGCAGGTTCACGTTGGGCAGCGCAGTGCGTAAGCGCTCCAGCCGAGGCAGCAGCCACTGCTGCAGGAACGACGCCAAGGTGCTCAACCGCACCTGGCCGGCGCCGCGTTCACCGCGCACATCGTCCACCGCTCGCTCCAGCTGCTCGAGCGCCTGGCGCACGCCCGGCAGCAGGCTTTCGCCCTCGGCCGTCAGCCGTACCTGACGGCCGTTGCGACGAAACAGCGGCCGCGACAGATACTCTTCCAGCGAGCGGATCTGCAGGCTGGCGGCGCTGGCGCTCACCCCCAAAGCATCGGCCGCGCGGGTAAAGCTCAGGTGCTGTGCAACCGCGATGAAGACGCGCAGGCTGCCCAGCGGCAGCCTGCGCAAAGTAGTCGGCGAACGCGCGGGGGCGGCCCGCGTACCCGCGCGCGGCTGGTTCCTGGCGGCGATCAGCTCACTCCCCGCGCACCTGGCGCTGCGAGTCCAGCGCGATGGTAAGCGCTGTGGGCGGGCTGATCCATCGGGGCCACCGCCGGAGCGTTCGCGGCACTGGCGACGAACAGCGCTCCCTCGGCCACGCACAACAGCGCGGCGATCAGGCCGGCGACCAGGGTTCGGGTGATATGAAAATGGGTCATGTCAGTTCTCCTAATGGGCTTCCCAAGTGGCAGCAAGGATGCGCGCCGAAGGCGGTGACCGGCTTGCAAAGCCCTCAGCCGGTATTGAGTTTTTCTTAATCGAATCCGCCGGCCGGAAAGCCTGCAGTTATGATCGCTCCGCCATGACGGTCGAGCCCACGCCGAATGAGAGCCGACGCATCGCGCACCTGGACATGGATGCGTTCTACGCATCGTGCGAGCTACTGCGTTTTCCAGAACTGCGCGGGCTGCCGGTGGTGATCGGTGGCAGCCGCCGCAGCCAGCCGCCGGCGCGCGATGGCGCGCAGCACTCGCGGCTCGGCGACTACGTGGGCCGGGGCGTGGTCACCACCGCGACCTACGCGGCGCGGGATTTCGGCGTGCATTCGGCCATGGGACTGATGGCCGCCGCTCGCCTTTGTCCGCAGGCAATCCTGCTGCCGGTCGATTTCGACCAGTACCGTAAGTATTCACGCGTGTTCAAGGGCGTAATCGCCGAGCTGGCGCCGGTGGTCGAGGATCGCGGCATCGACGAGGTCTACATCGACTTCGGCGCCGCGGACGGCGGGCTTGAATCGGGCGGCCGCACGCTGGCGTTACGCATCCAGCAGACCATCCACGAGCGCTGCGGTCTGACCTGCTCGATCGGGGTGGCACCGAACAAGCTGATCGCCAAGATCGCCAGCGAGCTGCAGAAACCCAATGGCATCTCGATCATCTTCGAGTCCGATCTGAGCGAGCGAATCTGGCCACTGCCATGCCGGCGGATCCACGGCATCGGGCCGCGCACCGGCGAACGGCTGGAGCAACTCGGCATCCGCACCATCGGCGAGCTCGCGCAGTGCGAGCGCGAGTGGCTGATCGAGCGGTTCGGGCGCAGCCACGGCGACTGGATGCATCGCGCCGCCTGGGGCCGCGATGAGCGCCCGGTGGTGACTCAGAGCGAGCCGGTGTCGATGAGTCGCGAGACCACCTTCGAGCGTGATCTGCACGCGGTTCGCGACCGCGCCGAGCTGCGCGCCGTGTTCACGGCGCTGTGCCAGGGTCTGGCCGAGGATCTGCAGCTCCATGGTTATGTCGGCAAGACCATCGGCATCAAGCTGCGCTATGACAACTTCCAGCGCGCGACGCGCGAGCAGACTATCGAGCTTTATACCTGCGATGGGGCCGTGATCCGGCGAACCGCTGGCCTGTGCCTGAAACGCGCGCCGCTCGAGCGGCGTCTGCGGTTGCTGGGCGTCAAGGTGTCGAGCCTGGCGCGCGCGGAGCGCGACGCAGGCGCGCCGATCCCGGCTCCCGTGGCAGCCGAACTGCCGCTGTTCTAAGGAGCGCGAACTGGGCCAGGGTGCGTCAGCTCGCGGTGGACGCCGTCCACACCGGCTCGATCGTGATCTGGGTAAGCACCGAGTTGGCGATGTAGCACTCCTCGTGTGCGCTGTGATGCATGGCCTCGATCTGCGCCCGGCTCGGGAGCAGGTCACCGGAGAACTGCACTTCCGGATGCATCGTGACCGTGCTGAGAAAGGACTTGCCGGCGGCGTTCTTCGACAGCACACCGGTGGCCTGGTCCCGATAGCGGTCGACGCGAAACTTGCGTTTGCCGGCGATGGCGAGAAACCACAGCATGTGACAACTGCATAACGCCGCGATCAACGCTTCCTCCGGATCCACGGCCGCCGCATCCGACAGCGGCACGGGCACGGAGTGCGGTGATGAGGAGCCGGGAACTTCCAAGCCACCGTCGAAGCGCCAGAGGTGACGGCGCGAGTAGCGGTTGTCGGTGAACGCGGCCTCGCCGCGCTCCCAGATCAGCTCGGCCGAATACTGAGCCATTGCCGCCCCCTTGGTGCGCGCGCAGCGTTGCTTGCGGGCGGCAAGCTTAGCGCACCGGCGCGGCGAACTCCTGCACCCAGACGATGCGCGGCGCGCCGCGGCTGTTGGCGGCATAGGCGATGCCGGCCTCGGAGAAGCGCGGGTCCATGATGTTCTCGCAGTGCCCTGGGCTCGCCAGCCACCCCGCAACCGCTTCGGCGGCGCTCTGTGGCCCGAACGCCAGATTCTCACCCACGAGACGGTAGCGGTAGCCGGTGGCCGCCACGCGCTGCGCCGGTGTACTGCCATCGCGGCCCTCATGCGCGAAATAGTCGTGCGCCAGCATGTCGAGCGCATGTTCCTGCGCGGCGTGTTGTAGCAGCTGGTTGGCCCGCAGCGCCGGGGCCGGCGCAAATGCCTGGTTGCCGCAGCGATGCGACTGAGCGCGGGCGGCATTGATACGCGCCAGCACCTCGGTCGCGAGCTGTTCGGCGTCCCGGGGCGGAGGTGGGCTAAACGGCGCCGCAACAATCAGCCAGGAATCGCCGCCGCGCTGGCTGACGCCCAGATCGACAAAGCCCTCGGTGGTAAGCGCCTCACACAGGCGCTGCGTCAGCGACTGCTGCAGGTCGCGGGCATCGCCGCTGACGTGCAGGGCGGCCGAGGCCTGCTCGCGATAGCCGCTGCGCGCCAGCGACGTGCGCAGATCGAGCCCGCGTGACCATTGCACGGCCGCCTGATTCAGAGTCGCGCTAACCCGCAACGCTGCGCGAATGCCCGGGCGGCCCTGGCAACCTGCGCGCCGCACAGTGCGCGCCATTTCGAGTGGGGTAGCCGTGGGTGCGAAGGGCAGCGCCACCGCTGCACCGACGATCGCAGAGAGGGTCAGGCTCAGCGCGCTCAGCAGCCACCGCCAGCGACGTCGGCGATCAGCGTCCGTAGCGGGCCGTCAGGCTGGCCTTGGCGAGCATATTGCCGCGGATCATGAATCCGATCATGGCGGCGCTGGCGTCGTCCGGAGCTGAGATCTTGTCGGTCTTCAGCGCATAGACCGTAAAAATATATCGATGGGGCTTGTCGCCGGCCGGCGGGCAGGCGCCGCCAAAGCCGGAGGTACCGAAGTCGGTGTGTCCCTGGATCGCGCCCGGCGGCAACCTGCCCCCGGGGCTGCCCGCGCCCTCGGGCAGCTCGGTGATATTGGCGGGAATGTTATAGACCACCCAGTGCCACCACCCGGATCCGGTGGGCGCGTCCGGATCGTACAGCGTGACAGCAAAGCTCTTGGTGCCACTCGGAGCGCCGGTCCACGTGAGCGCCGGGGAAATGTTACCGCCGCTGCAGCCAAAGCCGCTGTAGACCTGGGTGTTCGCCAGGGTGCTGTTTGGCGCGACCGTGGCGCTGTGCAGGTGAAACGCGCTCGGGTTGGCAGTGGCAGCGCCCGCGGCGTTGACTGCCAACATGGCGGCTGCCGCCACAGTCCGAATGCGCCAGGTGCCATGCTTTTCCGCCATAAACGATCTCCGAGGTGTCCAGGCTCGCCGAGCGGCGCTACGGTCGATGCTAACACTTCGTAACGGTCGTGCGAGGATGCGGATATGCCGCTGATGCTGGCCGGAGTCGTGGTGTTCTTCGCTGCCCATTCGATCGCGGTGGTTGCGCCGAACTGGCGTGTACGCGTGCGGCTGCTGATCGGCGAGGGCCGATGGAAGGGTCTCTATGCGCTGGTGAGCGCTGTTGGCCTCACGCTGATGCTGCTGGGCTATGCCCATGCGCGCCTCGCTCCGGCGGTGTTGTACGCACCGCCGGCGTGGCTGCACGTGGTCACCTTCATTCTGATGCTGCCGGTATTCCCGCTGCTGTTCGCGGCCTATCTGCCGGGAAAAATTCAACGCGCGTTCCGGCACCCGATGCTATCCGCGGTGAAGTTCTGGGCGAGCGCGCATCTACTGTCCAATGGCACGTTGCCGGACGTGGTGCTGTTCGGCAGCTTCCTGCTGTGGGCCGGCATCGTGCGCATTTCGCTCAAGCGCCGCGCGCCGGAGCGCCCTCCCGGTGTGTCGCCATCGCCTTACAATGATCTGATCGCACTGCTGCTGGGGCTGGTGCTGTACGCATCGACCATCGTGTGGTTGCACGCGCTGGTGATCGGCCGGCCGCTGCTGCCGCTGACGCCATAGACTGCGCCGCTCACAGCAGCCAGGGAATCAGCGCCGCGGTGTGAGCGCGATAGGTACGATAAGCATCGCCGAAGGTCTCGGTCATCCAGCGCTCTTCGAGACGCAGCTTGCGCCACAACGCGGCCAGCACGATCAGGACCGCAAGCAGGCCGCGCCACTCACCGCGTGCGATCGCCGTGCCGATAAACATCAACAGCAGGCCGGTGTAGATCGGATGGCGCACCAGCGCGTAGGGGCCGCCGGTGATCAGTTCGTGATCGTGTTTCACGGACACGTTGCCACTCCAGTTGCGGCCGATGGTCCGGCGCGCCCAGATCGAAAACACAACACCCGCCGCCACCAGCGCGACCCCGCACCAGTAGGTCGGCAAGCTGCGCGCCAGGAAGCGCTCGAACAGCACCCCGCCCTCGGGAATGCGACGCATCCACAACAGCACCCCGGCGATGACCAGCGGCAGGTAATGTGCGGCGCGCGACAGCGTTGATTCGATGCGGGTGGCCGGCTTGACGCCCGCGGCCGACAGTCGCCAGTAAATGATCCACGCAATCCACAGCGCCGGGATCAGCTCGCCATAGAAGCCCCTCATGGCCGATGCGGGCTGGATCTACGCTCAGTACGCGTAATACGGTCCCATGGTACCGCCGGCGGACTTGCCCTCGATCGCGGTGTACACGCGGCGGCCGTAGAAGAACGGCAGGCCCCAGTCAAAATAGCTGCCCAGCGTCGCGTTGGCGTTGGCTGGACCACCGATCGTGGGCAGCGCATAGAAATTGCCGTTAAGGCTGTTCAGGCTGATGATCTCGAACGATACCAGACTCATCGCACCGTTCTGGCCCTGATTGGTCGCCTGCAGCGGCTGCGGCGAGGCCGGACAATAGAAGTCACTGGCGTTCGGGTTGCCTGCGGTGTTCGAACACACGGTGATCGAGCTGTCTGGAAAATACAGGCCGTTGGAGCCTGAATCAAAGAAGCTGCTGGACAGCGCCTGGGCCTTGTACTGAGTGATGATGTTACCCGCATTGTCGGCAGCGAGCACCTGGGCGCTGCCCAGCGCATTATCGGGCTGAGTCCCAATCCCGAATGTCAGCGTTCCGCTGGCGGTGCTTTGCCCCCCCGGCGGGACGCTCGGCAACTGCAGCACCACGCCATTGTTGTCGACAGCGAACTGCGTCACTGGATTTCGGACCTGGGTGTCCATGGCAACCTGGACGAGGCTGCACTGGTTGCTCGCGGTACAGGAGTAATAGATGTCGGAGTTGGTGGTGCAGCCGCCGGTCAGGCTGACGCAGCTGGCGCAGGAGAAACCACAGTCCTGATCGAACACGCCCACGCCGAGCACGCCATTGGCGTCGAAGGCCGTGACCGAGTTCAACGAGGTGTTCATCGCCGAGTTCGCGCACGCGGCGGGCGCGGCCGCGAACGTATGCCGGTCATCGATGATGTTGACGGAAATGCCGTGGGCGGTTTCGCCAGCCATCATGACATCGACACTCGCCAGCGGGCCCCAGGTGTAACCGTCGGCGAACGGCAGGCACTCCGCCAGGGTATTACCCGACTGGGTCGGATCAGGCTCGGTTGGTAGATTCAGGCCAACCGCCTGCAATGCTGTTGCCATCAGACGCAGCCCCACGGAGCCGGTGTCGACCAGCACATTGTCGACGGTGCCGCAGGTGCTGGTTCCGGCGATACACACGGTGACGCTGGCATAGGAAATGTTGAAGGTGCCGCCATGGGCCGCGGCAGGACCTGCGCCGACCGTGACCGTCACCACGTTGGATTCGCTGCCACTGGAACTACCGCTCGAGCCGCCGCTCGAGCTGGAACTGGCGCTGTGCATGGCGCTGCTTGCATTACTGCTGCTGCCCCCGCCGCCGCAGCCGGCGAGGGCATAGAGGCCAACCAGGACCAAGCCAGCGGTGATACGGTTCATGCGATCAGCCTCATTGCAGATCGGCGATCGACACGCCGGCAGGCATCAAGCTTTGCACGTAGGCTTTGCCGCCGAATGAGCGTGGCCGCGCGGTCGACTGGACGATGAGGTCCCCGGTCGCGACCCGAAGCTGGCGATGCATTCCGGGCCGCGGATGCGCTGTCGCCACACTCTGGTATTGCTGATAATAGGAGCCGAACAGCTGCTGCAGATCCGGCGGCAGCGGGCCCCGCCAGGTCACCGCGAATACGGTGCCCTGCGGCGTGGCGTACTCGCGGACTTCGCCACCGGCCTCGGTGGTGATCTCATGCACGCTGTACTGTTGCATCGGAACGGTGCGCAGCTGGGCGTGGAGTACCTGGCGGTCGGCGTCGATCGAGCTGGCATCGCCGCCGAGGTGTGCCTGGGCCGGGGCTTGCCACAGCAGCGCTATGAGCAGGCTGAACCCGCCGAGTGCAATGGTCGGCCGTAATCTGGATCTCACTCGGTTCAGCCTTTGCTGCCTTGGGCTTGCCCGCTACAGCTTGACAGAAATCAGACTGGCATTCCTGAGACGGAACTCACTGTGTGTGAGTTCCGTCGCTTCACCGCGGCAACTGGCCTACAGGATTTCGTCATAACGCCTCAGTCGCCGATCCGGATGACGACCTTGCCGCGCACCTGTCCGGCCTGGCTGTACTGCCAAGCCGCGGCGACCTGCGCGAGCTCGAAGCTGCGATCGACGTTGACGCGGAAGCGGTGCGCGAGCGTCCAGTCGGTCAGTTGTTTCAGAATGGCCGCCACCGGCGTTGCGCCCGCCGTGCGGCGCAGGCAGGTGACGCCTCGCGCCTGGCACGCAGCCGCCTCGGGCACGCCGACGCTGGATACCAGGAGGCCGCCGCGCCGGAGCACCGACAGCGCCCGATAGGCGTTGTCGAGGTCGACGGTATCGATCGCGATGTCGACATTGCGCAGCTGGTCCTCGAAATGCTGCGTCGTGTAGTCGATCACGGTCGCAGCCCCAAGACTGCGCAGATAGTCGGCATTGGCTGCCGATGTGGTGGCGGTGACGTGCGCGCCTAACGCGACCGCAATCTGCACGGCCGCCGAGCCAACGCCCCCGGCGCCGCCGATCACCAGCACCGTCCGGCCGGCGCGGACTCTCGCCTGGTCCACCAGCATGTTCCACGCCGCCAGCCCGGCGTGCGGCAGCCCCGCAGCCTGGGCAAGCGAGAGGCCGTTAGGTATCGGCGTCACCGCGGCGGCCGGCACGGCGACATACTGCGCATAGGTACCGCGGTCTTTCGACCACAGCAGCACCGGATCGCCGACGCGAAATCCGGTGACGCTGTGGCCCAGTGCGCTGATCGTGCCGGCACCATCCACGCCCGGGATGGCTGCGGCCAGCACGCCGGCCGGCGCGGCGGCCGGTTCATCGGCGTCCCCGACTGCGCCTTTCCAGTCGATCGGATTCACGCCCGCATACTGCAGCCGCACCAACACCTGTCCGGGACGCGCCCCCGGCCGGCTGACCTCGCGCAGCTGGATGCGGCCGGAGGCGATCACGGCCGCGCGCATGTGCTCGGCCGCTCCGGCCTGGAGGGCCAGCAGCAGGGTCAACACCCATGGAGCCAGGCGCATCGGAAAGCCCTCACAACTGATTCAGCGTCGGCGCGGTGCGGCCTGCAGAAAATACCATTAAGATGGCCGCGCCATGACCCGACGCCGCGCCGATTTCTGGCTGTTGTGGGTGTTGCCGCTGCTGGTGATGCGGCTGCTGCTGCCGACCGGTGTAATGCCGGCGCGCGGCGATCATGGATTCGCACTGATTCTGTGTGGTGTCCAGCACCAGCACGCGGCCCCCGATTCCGGCCGCACGCACGCGGATACGCCCTGTCCGTTCGCGGCCGCTGCCACGGTGGCGCCGCCGGCCAGCATTCAGCTGGCACCGTGGGCGCCGGCGGCGAGTAGCACGCCGATCATCGCGCCCGCGCTCGGCGGCGTGCCAACCGTCCTGGCGCGCAGTCAGCGGGCGCGCGCGCCCCCTTCGTTTTCCTGACCTGCTCGACAGCTACGGCGCTGCGCGCAACGTAAGCGCCGCGTGGCACGCGAACGCGTGCCGTTGGTCCGGAGAATGTCATGCTTCATCGGTTATGGCGCCAGCCCCACGGGGCGCTGGCGCTGGTATTGGCCGCCGTCGCGTCGCCGGCGGCGTTGGGCTGCGCGACCTGCGGCTGCACGCTCAGCGCAGATGGCGCGATGGGCTACGCGGTCGGCGAGGGCTGGCGGCTCAACTTCGAATATGACTACATCGGTCAGGATGAGTTGCGACACGGAACGCACTCGGCCACGCCCGAGCAGATCGTCGATCATCCTTCGATAGCCGCCGTCGGCGGCGGGGAAATCGAGCACCAGACACTGAATCGCTATTTCACCGTCGGCCTGGGGTATAGCCCGAATGAGGACTGGAATTTCGACCTGCGCGTGCCGTACGTGGTGCGCCCACACACCACCTACGGAGTGCAGCTGCAGCCGTTCGAGCCGTCCGAGACCGCATCCGATCAGCTCAGCAGCGCGCGCGTGTCGGGATTTGGCGATGTGCGCCTGATCGCGAGCTACCAGGGGCTGCTGTCGATGCACAACCTCGGGCTGCAGCTGGGCGTGAAGCTGCCGACCGGCAGTTACGGTAGCGCGGTCAAGTTCAGTAGTGGCCCGAACGCCGGTGCGCCACTGGATGCCAGCCTGCAGGCCGGCACGGGTAGCACCGATGTGATTCTGGGTGTGTACTACTATCGACCGCTCACTGCGAGCTTCGGCGCATTCGTCAATGCGCAGTTCCAGGCGGCATTGCTGGAGCGGCAGGATCGATCGGGCGAGGACTTTCGACCTGGCAACGCCACCACAGTGAGTCTGGGCGTACGCTACGAAGCCAATCCGAAATGGGTGCCGCAGGTGCAGATCAATCTGAGTGACAAATTGCGCGACCAGGGGGCGCTGGCCGATCTGCCCGACACCGCCGGCAGCGTCGCCTATCTGAGTCCCGGGATCACGGTCGAACTGTTGCCAAGACTGCAGCTGTACGCCTTCGTACAGGTCCCCTTCTACAGCAATCTCATCGGCTACCAATTGTTCCCGCGCTGGACCGCGTCGATGGGAGCGAACTATGCGCTCTAGCCGCCGCCGGCTCACGGCGTTGGCGCTGGCAATGCTCGCCGCGGCTGCGGCTCACGCCGGCGATCGCAGCACGGAGGTGCAGGTGCGCGATCCGTGGGTACGATGGCTGCCGGGCCAACTGCCCGCCGGCGGCTACCTCACGCTGATCAATGACGCGGATCAGTCCATCAGCCTGGTGGGAGCGTCCTGCCCCGACTACGGCACGGTGTCGCTGCATCGTAGCCAGAATGTCGGCAGCATCAGCCACATGATGGCGGTGGATCATATTGCGGTCGCCCCGCATTCGACCCTCAGCTTTGCCAGCGAGGGCTATCACCTGATGCTCGAGCGGCCCAGCCGTTCGCTCAAGCCCGGCGATCACGTGGCCATCACGCTGCGCTTTTCGCGAACGCCACCGCAGACAGTGTCATTCGAGCTGCGCGCAGCGGGAGCGAGCGAGCCAATGCCGACCATGCCCGGCATGTCGCCGTGACCGAGCCGACCCAGCCGCAGCTCGCAGCTCGGCAATTTGGCGACACGGCCGCCAACTATCTGTCCAGCAGCGTGCATGCTCAGGGCGCGGATCTGGATCGCCTCGAGCAGCTGGCCCGGCGACTGCAACCGCTGCGCGCGCTGGATCTGGGCTGCGGCGCCGGCCACACCGCCTTTGCGCTGGCTCGCGGCGGTGCGCGACAGGTCATCGCCTGCGACCCCTCGCCGCCGATGCTGGCGGTCGTGGTGGCCGAGGCGCGCGCCCGGGAGTTAAGCGCCATTCAGGTCATAGGCGGCACGGCCGAGGGGCTGCAGTTCGACGATAGCAGCTTCGATCTGGTGGCCACGCGCTTTTCCGCCCACCACTGGCCGTCGGTGCCGGCAGCGTTGCGCGAAGTCGCGCGGGTGCTCAAGCCGCAGGGGCGTTTCGTGGTCATCGACGTGATCGCGCCGGAGGCGGCGCTGCTCGACACCACGCTGCAGACTCTGGAGCTGCTGCGCGATCGCTCACACGTGCGTGATTACCGCGAGTCGGAGTGGCAACAGATGCTGGCGGCCGCCGGATTTGCCGACCTGATCAGTAACGTCTGGAAGCTGCCGCTGCAGTTCGACAGCTGGGTGCGCCGCATCGCGACCCCGAGCCGGCGGATTGAGGCATTGCGGGCCGTGTTCGAGGACCTGCCGTCCGAGGCGCGCAGCTACTTCGCCGTGCAAGCCGATGGATCCTTCACCAGCGACGGCTGCTGGATCGAAGCCGTCCGGCCCTGACACTAAGGTCTAAAGGCGAACGACCCCTCGCATACGCTCTGATCCAGCGGCCGCCGATCGTTCGGATGCTCGCGTCCGAGTAAATCCTCCGCCAGCCGCTGAGGATCACCCGGCCGGCCGACGACCACCATCGCATTGACCTGGAAGTCCGCCGGGATACGCAGCTCGCTGCGCGCGCGCTGGTAATCGAAACCCTGCATACCATGCACCACCAGTTCCCGCATCGTTGCCTGCAGCGCGAAATTCTCCCAGGCAGCGCCGGTATCGAACGCATGGGTCACACTGGCGCTGCCATCATCGCGGGTCAATTTGGACAGGAACAGCACCAGCGCCGCGCCGTGTTGCGCCCAGCTGCGGTTACGCTCGCTGAGCAAACCGAGGTAGAGCGGCCAGTGCGGCGTATCACGCCGCGCGAACAGCATGCGCCAGGGCTGGTAGTTGAACGAGGAGGGTGCCCAACGCGCCGCTTCGAACAGCAGCATGAGTTCCTCGGTGGATAGTGCGGCGCCGGACATCGCGCGCGCCGACCAGCGATCGAGGAACAGCGCATCGATCGGGTGTGCGGCGCCGCGGCGGTGGCTGCCTTTTTCCATGGGTGCAAACCTTGTAGCGGTCTAAGTCGGCGGGTAATGTGCGTTGCCGACGCATTGCCGTCAAATGCACGCAAGGTTGATCCGATGGTGATGACCCAGTCACGCATGTTGCCGCTCGGTACGGTCGCGCCGGCGTTCTCGCTGCCGGATCCGGAGGGCTCGCGGCATGCGCTCGAGGACTTTGGCTCGGCCCAGGCACTGCTGGTGGCGTTCATCTGCAACCATTGTCCCTACGTGAAGCACATGATCGACGGCCTGGCCCAGTTTGCGCGCGATTACCGTGCGCGCGGAGTCGCCGTGGTCGCAATCAATGCCAACGATGTCAGCCGCTACCC
Organism: Steroidobacteraceae bacterium; assembly: GCA_036502265.1. Lineage (GTDB taxonomy): Bacteria > Pseudomonadota > Gammaproteobacteria > Steroidobacterales > Steroidobacteraceae > FEN-1191. The sequence continues at coordinate 57,202 of DASXYW010000114.1, forward strand.
GGATGACAGCCCGCAGAACATGGCGCAGCTGGTCTCACGGAAGCGGCTGGATTTTCCCTATCTGTACGATCAGTCCCAGGCCGTGGCGCGGGCCTATCAGGCGGTGTGCACGCCGGATCTGTTTTTGTTTGACGGGGGGCGCAAACTTACCTATCGCGGCCAGTTCGATGCCAGCCGTCCGGGCAACGGCAAACCGGTTACCGGAGCGCATCTGCGCGCTGCCGTTGATGCGACCCTGGCGGGCCGCGAGATCCGCGAGCAGATCCCGAGCGTCGGCTGCAACATCAAGTGGAAGCCCGGTCAGGAACCGGACTGAGCATCTGGCGGCGATTTGGTCGCGGCGTACTCGGCTGGCCAGCGCGCATAGACCAGGTCGACGTTTTCCCTGCGCACCATTTCCAGGATGCGCTCGACATCGGCGTCCGCGACGATGAACTCGGTCACCACCGGCAGCTCGCCGGCGAGCTCGAAATAGTGTTGCTCGTGCAGCACGCCGTGGCGGCCGTATCCGGCCAGCGCCCGAAACGCCGATCCACCGGGAATGCCCATCTTGCGCGCCTGCTCCAG
>DASXYW010000115.1:0-38015 GCA_036502265.1 Steroidobacteraceae bacterium
CGCTCGTTTCATACGCTCAAGGGCAGCGGCCGCATGGTCAATGCGCGCGCCATCAGCGATTTCGCCTGGGCGATCGAGAATCTTCTGAACCGCATCCTGGATGGAACGCTGCAGCGCTCCCCGCCGGTGCTGCAGACGCTGCGTGCGGCGGTGACCGCTTTGCCGCAGCTGGTGTCCGAACTCGAGGCCGGCGGCCCCGGACGCACCGATCTGAGCGCTCTGGCGGCGCGTGCGCACGCGCTGGCAAGCGGGCGCGAGGAAGCCGCCGCCGCGGCGGTCCAGGTGCCGGCACCTCCCGCCGCGCCGGTGAGCGCGCCGGATGCCACCCCGGTGAGCGCTTTTTTCGTCCCACCATTGCCGCCGCCCGCCGCGCCGGCGGCCGCCGCGAGCACCTCACAGTACGCACTGGCCGAGCCGCCCTCGGAGCCTGATGCGGCGCTGCGCGAGATCTATGCGCGCGAGACCGCCAGTCATGTCGGCACGGTGCGCGCTTGGCTGGCGCGCGAGCGCCGCGTCGGCGGCCCGCATGTGCTGCCCGAAGAAGTCTATCGTGCCTGCCACACGCTGGTCGGCAGCTCCACCATGGCCGAGGCGCGCCATGGCATCCGCCTGGCCGATCCGATGAACCACTGGCTGCGCAAGTCATTCGACAGCGGGGTGGGCCTGGACGATTCCGATCTGCTGCTGCTCGGTGACTGCATGACCGCGATGGAAACGGTCGCCGGCCATCTCGATGAGGGCACCGGTTTCTTCGTGGTGCACGATACGTTGCGCGGCCGCATCGCGCGCGCCGAACTGGATCTGGACCGCCGGATTGTCGAGGCCACGGAACTCGCCGGCCGCAGCAGCGTGAGCCTGTCGATGCCCGCCCTGCGCGAAGAAGCCGCGGCGGCGGCGGAGCCGATAGCCGCTCCCGCGCCAGCGCCTGAGTCTGCGCGTGCGCCAGCCCCGGCGCCCGTGCCCGCGCCGGTGAGCCATGCGCCGCCGCCCGCTCCGGCGGCACCGGTAACCCCGGGGGCGGCCGCGCCGCTGCAGGCCGAGCTGGCCGACTTTGATCCCGAAATCGCATCGATTTTCAGCGAAGAGGCGGTCGAACTGCTGGAGGCGGCCGAGTCGGCGCTGGAGGCCTGGAATGCTGCGCCCGAGGACAGCGAACAGGTCGCAGCGTTGCGCCGGCCGCTACACACGCTCAAGGGCGGGGCACGCATGGCGGGCATCGCCGCCATGGGCGAATTGGCGCACGAGCTCGAGACGCTGATCAGTCGCATCGAGGTCGGCGTCGCCAGCGCCGATGAGCGCGCCCGCGCGGTCGCGCAGGAAGCCCTGGACGAACTGGCACGGATGCGTGAGGCGGCGGCATCGGGTCGGGCCGCGCCACGGGTCGCGGACCTGATCACACGGATTCAGAGTGTTGCCGGCAGCGAGAGCGTTGCCGCGGCGCAGACGCAGGTCCCGGAGGCAGCGCCGGCGCCCTTGGCGAAGATTGCCATCGGGCCGGACGCCGCACTCGTTGCGCCCGAGACCGTGACGATCGAAGCGGTGGCCCTGCCGGAACCGCAGACCGGTAGCGCCGCGCCGACAGCAGCGCCCAGTCTCGAGCAGGCACCCGAGCCGGCACTCCCGGCCGAGCAGCAGGCCACCGCCGAATACGAAATTCTGCCCTCGACGTTTGCGCCGCCGGAGCAAGCGGAATCTGAGCCGGTCGCCGCCGAGGTGTTTGGATCTGCCCCGTCGCTGCTGGTGGCGCCCGCCGCACCGCTGCCGGCGGTCGAGCTGGTCGAGCCGACCGTGGTGCTGGCGCGAACCGACGTGGTGCCGATCCTGCCCGAGTGGGATCAGGCGAGCGCGCCGGCAGCGCAGCCGCCCCCGGCACCGACCCCGCCCGCCGCCGCCCCGAGTGTCGCCGAGCCGGCCGCACCGACCGTGGCGCCCGCGCCGCTGCCGCCGGGGCGCGAGCCGGTGGTCGCAACCGATCGCGTCGACATGGCGCGCGTCAGCGCCGAGCTACTCGATCAGCTGCTCAACAATGCCGGCGAGGTCAGCATCTCGCGCGCGCGGCTCGAGCAGCAGCTGGGTTCAATCGAATTCAACCTGGGCGAGCTGTCGCGCACCGTCACCCGCCTGAAGGAGCAGCTGCGCAAGCTCGAGATGGAAACCGAGGCGCAGATCCTGCACCGACACGAGGGCGAGGCCGGCCACCGCCAGGACTTCGACCCGCTCGAGCTCGATCGCTACTCCTCCATCCAGCAATTCTCGCGCGCGCTGGCCGAGTCGGCCAGCGATGTGGCCAGCATCCAGGGCCTGCTGGAGAACCTGATGGCGGAGGCGCAGAACCTGCTGCAGCACCAGTCGCGCACCGTCACCGAGCTGCAAAACGGGCTGATGCGTACGCGCATGGTGTCGCTGCAGCGGCACGTGCAGCGCCTGGCGCGCATCGTGCGTCAGGCCGCGAGCGACACCGGCAAGCGCGCCGAGCTGATCGTCGAGGGTGCCTCGGGCGAGCTCGATCGACAGGTGCTCGAGCGCATGCTGCCGCCGTTCGAACACATGCTGCGAAATGCCGTGGTACACGGCATCGAATCCCCGGCCGATCGCCTGGCCGCGGGCAAGGACGAGACCGGGCATATCCATCTGAGCCTGCAGCGCGAGGGCTCGGAGGTCATCGTGCAGGTGCGCGATGACGGCGCCGGCATGAATCTGGGCGCAATCCGGGCCAAGGGCCTGGAGCTGGGACTGATCCGCGCCGATCAGGCGCTGTCCGACGATGACGTGATGCAGTTGGTGCTCGAGCCAGGATTCTCCACCGCTAGCGCGGTGACGCAGCAGGCCGGGCGCGGCGTCGGCATGGACGTGGTCGCGGTCGAAGTAAAGAAGCTCGGCGGCGCGCTGCACATGGAGAGCGAGCCGGGCCGCGGCACGCACTTCACCATCCGTCTGCCATTCACGCTGGCGATCAGCCACGCGCTGGTGGTGCGCACCGGCGATGAGTATTACGCCCTGCCGCTGCCCACGGTCGAGGGCGTCGTGCGGCTCACCCGCGATGAGGTGATGACGCATCTGCGGGCCGATGGTTCGAGCTTCAATCACGGCGGACAGAAGTATCGGCTGCAGCCGCTGGCGCTGTACGTGGGGGTCGAGGCGACCCCGCTGCCGGAGCAGGACGTGACCATCCCGGTGGTGCTGGTGCGCGCCGGTGAGCACTCCACCGGGCTGGTGGCGGACGAACTGGTCGGCAGCCGCGAGATCGTGGTGAAGCCGGTCGGTCCGCAGATCTCGGGCATCCGCGGCATCTCGGGCGCGACCATCCTGGGCGACGGGCGCATCGTGGTCATTCTCGACATCGGCGCCCTGGTGCGCGCCGAATGGCGCGGACGGCCGACACCGACCGTGACGCGCGATCGCACCGACCGCCGCACCTTCGCGCTGGTGGTGGACGATTCGATCACGGTGCGCCGCGTGACGCAGCGGTTGCTGGAGCGCAATGGCATGCGCGTGATGACCGCCCGCGACGGTATGGATGCGGTCACGGTGCTGGCCGAGAACGTCCCGGATATCATCCTGCTCGACATCGAGATGCCGCGCATGGACGGCTATGAGGTGGCCGCGCACGTGCGCAACGATCCGCGTCTGAAAGACGTGCCGATCATCATGATCACCTCGCGCGTGGGCGAGAAGCATCGCGCGCGCGCGATCGAACTGGGGGTCAACGACTATCTGGGCAAGCCGTACCAGGAGAGCCAGCTGATCGATGCGATCACGCCGCTGGTGGCGCAGCGGCGCGCGCGCTCACGGATCTCGGGCGCGCTTCGATGACCGAGCGCATCGCCGAGGTCTACAGCTTGCTGATTCCGTTGGCGGATTCCAGGCTGCTGGTGCCGCGCGCCTGCGTGGCCGAGGTGATCGGCTATCAGTCGCCCGCGCCGATGGACAACGCGCCGCCCTGGTATCTTGGCCTGGTGAACTGGAACGCGCGCATGCTGCCGCTGGTGTCGTTCGAGGGCTGCTGCGCGATGCCGATTCCGCCGGCCAACAACCGCTCGCGCGTGGTGGTGTTCCATGCGCTGGCCGGGCGGGCCGAATCAGGCTATATCGCGATCGTCTCGCAGGGCTTTCCGCAGCTGGTGCGCGTCAGCAACGACGTGGTGCGGCCTGACAACGCCCGCAGTTTCTCCGAGCGCGTACCGGTGCTATGCCAGGTGCGGATGCTGAACGAGACCCCGATGGTGCCTGATCTTGAGCGCCTGGAGGTCATGATTGCCGATGAGACCTCGGTGATGCCGGAGCGCGATGCCGGCTAGGCCAGTGGCGCGAGAGCCATGCCGTTCACCATCAAGCGCATCTATGAACCGGCACATACCGGGGATGGCCGCCGCGTGCTGGTGGACCGCCTGTGGCCGCGCGGCGTCAGCAAGTCCCGAGCACGGCTGACCGCCTGGATGAAGCAGGTCGCGCCAAGCCGTGCGCTGCGGGTGTGGTTCGGGCACCGCCCCGAGCGCTTTGCCAATTTTGCCAGGCGCTACCGGCGCGAGCTGGCGGGCAATCGAGCACTGGGCGAGCTGCGCCGCCTCGGCCGCGGCACAGCGGTGACGCTGGTGTACGCGGCACGCGACCCGAAGATCAATCACGCCGTGGTGTTGCAGTCGGTGCTGCGGTCGCGGATCAGCGCGCCAGCGCGAAGCACCAGGCGACCGCGATCGACACCCAGGCGGCGACGCCCGAAGCCCACTGCGGCACGCGATTGAGCAGTGCGCTCACCGGCGCGTGCGCAGCGGCGACCCCGAGCAGGGCACCCACCAGGAAGCCGAGCGCGTGCGCAACGATGTCGACCTGGACGATCGGCGTTGCCTCACCGGCGCTGATATCGCCGGCATCGCCGCCGGTGCCGAACCATCCCAGCAGCACCACGCCGCCCACTAGCGGTGCGATGCGCAGCGCCCAGCGCTGCTGCGTCCAGGTGCGGCGCGCTCGCCAGGCGTGGGCGGCCAGCAAACCGAGCGCCGTGAACACCGCGGTCGACGCACCGACCGAGACATGCTCAGCCGGACCGAGCAGCGCCTCGATCAGATTGGCGACCGCGGCTCCGCACACGATCAGCAGCCAGCTGCTGCCGGCGCCGATCTGCGCTGCGGCCAGATAGCAGAACCACACGCCCGCGGCGAGATTGGCCAGCAGGTGCGCGCCATCAAGGTGCAGCGTCAGCGCGGTCCATGCGCGCCACAGCTGACCGTGCTGCACCAGCGCGCCATTGAGGGCTCCGCGATCAAAGGCATCCGGGCGCCAAACACCATTGGATACGGCCAGTCCGATGGCCACCAGCGTCACGACGTATACGCTGCAGCCGACCCAGGCGAAGGGCAGCGGCGGCGGCGGCCGCGGTGGTGGCGTGGGCGGGCGGCGCTCAAGCTCGTATTGGCGCAGCTCCGAGCGGGCGCGCAGCGCCTCGCCCGGGTCGACCAGCAGCAGATAGTCGAAGCCGTCGTAGATGATGGTGCTCGCAATATCGAGCGCCAGCAGCACCAGCGCGCGCTCATCGCAGACCCGACGCTGGGGCGAGCGGTAAACCTCGATCGACGCGGTCGACATGCTGCTAGCATGCACCAATGCTGAAGCTGGATCAGGCGTCGACCATCGTGGATGCGGCTTTGGCGCACGGCCGACACTCCGGCCTCAAACCGCTGTGCGTCGTGGTGCTCGACGCCGGCGGCCACGTGCTGGCGCTCAAGCGCGATGAGCAGGCATCGCTGTTTCGCCCGCAGATCGCCACCGCCAAGGCGGCCGGCTGCCTCGGACTGGGATTTGGCGGCCGCGACATCGTTCAGCGCGCGCAGGGAAATCCGGCGTTTTACGCAGCTCTGGCCGGCATTCTGCCGAGCGGACTGGTGCCGGTCGCCGGCGGCGTGCTGATCCGCGACACTCAGGGAGCGTTGCTGGGCGCGGTCGGGGTTACTGGCGATACCTCGGACAACGACGAGGCCTGCGCGATCGCCGGTATTCGGACTGCCGCCTTGGTGGCTGACACCGGGGCGCCTGGGCCCAAGGCGTGACCAGGGCGGCGCCGCGCGCGTCAGCGGCGAAAATCCCCCGCCAGGGTCTGGATCGCTGCCAGCGCGGCCAACGGCGCGGTCTCAGTCCGTAGCACGCGTGGTCCGAGACGACAGGGGCGAAAGCCGGCGGCGGCGGCCTGAGCGAACTCGGCTGGGCTGATTCCACCTTCCGGACCGATCAGTAACTGCAGCCGCTCGAGGCCGTCGGCCGACCGGCCCGATGGCAGCACAGCGGCCAGCGACTCGCTGGCTTCCGGATCCAGCAGCAGCTTGCCGTCGAGCGCGCCCACGGTCGCGGCGGCGGTGCAGGCGCTGCTCAAACCGGTGATGAGCTCCAGCCTCGGGATGCGATTGCGCCCGCACTGCTCACAGGCGGCAATGGCGATCGCGCGCCAGTGATCGCAGCGCTTGGCGACGGCCGCGCCCACCAGTCGCGCGACGCTGCGCTCGGCCGGCCACACCAGGATCGCCGCCACGCCCAGCTCGGTAGCCTTCTGCACGATGAGATCCATGCGCTCGGTGCGCGCGAGTGCCTGCAACAGCGTGATGCTCACCGGCGATTCGCGCTCCAGTGCGTGGTGCTGCTCGACGCGTACCCGTACGGCGCGCGCTCCGAGCTCGATGATTTGCGCCGGGTATTCGCCGCCGCGGCCGTCGAACAGCGTCAGTTCATCGCCGACCTGTGCCCGCAGCACCTGCGCGACGTGCCTGGCGACCGGGGCTGGCAGCAACCGCAGCTCCCCGGTGCGCAGCGGCGCGGGCACGAAGCAGCGCGTCACGCGCATGCGCGATCGATGGCCTCGGTGGCGACCTGCACCATCAGGTCGATCTCAGAGGGCGTGATCACGTACGGTGGCATGAAGTACACCACGCCGCCCAGTGGTCGCAGCAGCACGCCGCGCTCGAGCGCATGGCGGTGCACGATCAGTCCGCGCCGCTCCTGCCACGGATAGGGTTCGCGCGTGGCCTTGTCGCGCACGAATTCGATGGCGCCGATCATGCCGGTCTGACGCACCTCGGCGACGTGCGGGTGATCGGCCAGCGGCGCCAGCCGCGTGGACAGGTGCGCGGCCAGACGCTGATTGCTCTCGAGCACCGATCCGGTGGCGAAGATGCCGAGCGTGGCGCGCGCGGCCGCGCAGCCGAGCGCGTTGCCGGTGTAGCTATGCGAATGCAGAAAGGCACGCTGCTCGGTGTACTCGGCGTAGAACGCCTCGTAGATGGATTCCTTGGTCAGCACCACCGACAGCGGCAGGTAGCCCGCAGTCAGTCCCTTGGACAGGCACAAAAAGTCCGGTGTGATTCGCGCCTGCTCGCACGCGAACAGCGTGCCGGTGCGACCGAACCCCACCGCAATCTCATCGGCGATCAGGTGCACGCCGTAGCGGTCGCAGGCGGCGCGCAGCAGCGACAGGTACACCGGATCGTACATGCGCATGCCGCCGGCGCACTGCACCAGCGGCTCGATCACCACCGCGGCGATGTCCCGCGCGTAGCGCTCCAGCGCCGTCTGCATCAGCGCGAACTTGCGCTGCGTGTGCTCGGCCCAGGTCGCGCCCGGTTCGCGCAGATAACAATCGGGCGAGGGTACCGTGATCACGTCCATCAGCAGCGGCGCATAGGTGCTCTTGTAGAGCTCGACGTTGCCGACCGCGAGCGCCCCGAGCGTCTCGCCGTGATAGGAATTGCCGAGCGTGACGAAACAGCGCTTGCGCGCCTGCCCCTGGTTGCACCAGTAGTGGTAGCTCATCTTGAGCGCCACCTCGATCGCGGCCGAGCCGCTGTCGGCGTAAAAGCAGCGCGTCAGGCCGGGGGGGGTGATGCGCACCAGATCCTCGGCCAGTGCGATGGCCGGCTCGTGGGTGAATCCGGCCAGCATCACGTGCTCGAACTGCTGCAGCTGCGCCGTGATGGCTGAATTGATGCGCGGATGGGCGTGGCCGAACAGGTTGACCCACCAGGAGCTGATCGCGTCCAGGTACCGCCGGCCATCGAAATCCTCGAGCCATACCCCTTGGGCGCGGCGAATCGGGATCGGCGGCTGCTGTTCGTGGTCCTTCATCTGCGTGCACGGATGCCACACGTGCAGCAGGTCGCGGGCCGCAAGGGCGGCGTTGGTGACTGTGCTCATGGCCGCATTTTGGCATCATGCGCGCCATGCATGACACAGCCCGTATCGACGCGAGTACCGGACTGCTGATCGGCGCGCGCCAGGTGCTCTCGCCGCACTTCGACCAGCGCCCGGTCGACAGCGCGCCGACGCTGCTGGTGGTGCACGGCATCAGCCTGCCGGCGGGGGAATTCGGCGGCCCGTGGATCGACTGGCTGTTCACCGGCTGCCTGCCGGCGGATGCGCACCCGTCGTTCGCCGAAATCGCGACCCTGCGGGTCTCGGCCCACGCCCTGATCGGCCGTGACGGCGCCATCACCCAGTACGTGCCCTTTGGCGAGCGGGCCTGGCATGCCGGCGAATCCAGCTATCAGGGGCGCGACGCCTGCAATGATTTTTCCATGGGAATCGAGCTCGAGGGCACCGACCAGGTCGCCTACCGGGAGGCGCAGTATCAGTCGCTGGCGCAGCTGATCGGCGCCCTGTGTGCGGCTTACCCCACGTTGAACCTCGAGCGACTGGTGGGACACAGCGACATCGCGCCCGGCCGCAAGACCGATCCGGGGCCCTCGTTCGACTGGGCGCGACTGCGCGCGCTGCTGCGTTAGTCGGACTTCGGTGTCGGGCGGTGCCGATGCCATTGCGGTTCGCGCTCGCCGTGGCTCCGCGCAAGCGAGCGCGCCAGCACGAACAGCAGATCGGACAGGCGGTTCAGATACTGTAGCGCAGCCGCAGCGACCGGCTCGGTGCGCGCCAGCGCGCAGCAGCGCCGCTCGGCGCGCCGGCAGATCGCCCGGGCCACGTGGCAGGCGGAGGCCACGGCGTTGCCGCCGGGCAGCACGAACTCCTTCAGCGGCGGCAGCGATTCATTGAAATGTTCGACCTGCCCCTCCAGCCAGGTGACGCGCGCGGCGCCGATCAGCTCGGTGCCGGGAATAGCCAGCTCACCGCCCAGGTCGAACAGGTCGTGCTGAATCTCGGTCAGGCACTCGGGCGCGCCTTCGACCGGCACGCCGCCGGACAGCACCACGCCGAGCGCGCAATTGAGTTCATCGACGCTGCCCATGGCTTCGATCCGCGGCGCGTCCTTCGACACGCGCGTGCCATCGCCCAGGCCGGTGCTGCCGTCATCGCCGGTGCGGGTGACGATCTTGGAAAGCCGATGCCCCACGCCGCTACTCTACACTACAGCGTCATTCGCAGGCCGCCGAAAACGCCGCGCGGTATCGCCCCGTAGCCGAACACCGGCTCATTCCGATCATCGAACACATTTTCGACCCGCGCGAACAGCTGCAGCTGCGCGCTCAGCGCGTAGCTCGCATCCAGATTGACGGTGGTGGTTTGTTTTAGCGCAATGCTGTTGGCGGCATCATCGAAGCGCGCGCCGACGTAGCCAAGATTCGCTCCGAGTGACATGCCCTTGCGCACCGCGAAGCTCAGTCCGACATTGGCGGAAATGTGTGGTCGGCGCGCCAGTGCAAGCCCGGTGGTCGCATCGGTCGGCCGCAGGTTGGTGTAGTTGATCCAGGCATTGAGCCCCTGCTCGAGCTTGGCCACCAGCTCGGCCTCGTAACCGCTGACGCGCGCCCGGCCGACGTTGTAGTAATAGCCGAACGGCCGCAGGGCGCAGTTCGGATCCCCGGGCGCGAAGCAATCATTGAAGTCGATCTCGTTCTGCTCGTGGCGGCGAAAGTACGTCAGCGAAGCACGCAGCCGTCTATCCAGCAGCAGCTGGTCGGCGCCCGCCTCCCAGCCATCGGAGCTTTCGGCTTTCAGTGGAGTACTCGGATTCGAGTAGGGCGAGAACAACTGATAGAGCGTCGGCGCCTTGAATCCGCCGCCGTAGTTGGCCCGCAGAATGGTACCGCCATCGAACAGCTGCCAGGCCGCAGCTAGCTTGAGCGTTGTATGGCTGCCGAATTCGTGATCATCATCGTAGCGCACACCGCCGGTCAGCGTGAGCGCGCGCGCCAGCGTGCTCTGCCATTCGCCGTAGTAGCCGGTCACGTGATCGCGTCCCCTGATCGGCCTGTCGGCCGGATCGGGCAGGCTGTCGGTCGTAAGCGTGGTGAGCGCGCGCTCGGCGCCGAAGCTCAGCTCGTTGGCGCTGCCGGCCTCCAGCACGCCCTGGTATTCGACGCGCGTGGCGTGGCCCGCAGCGTAGAAGTTCTCCGCGGGCGTGAACTCAAAGTTGATCGGATCGAACTGGCCGAAAAAGCGCCGTTCGGCGGCGCTGGCGACCACGGCGATGCGCTGGCTCAGATGTCCGCCGAACAGAGAGGCGTTGAGGCCGGCGTAGCCGGCGCGCAGATAGTTCTGTCCGAATTCCGGATCGTCCTGGAAGCTGAAGGTCGGCGGTGGATAGCCGTCGATCTCAGTGCGCGATCGCAGGTAGAAACCGCGCAGGTCGAGGCTCAGGATCTGGTTCACGTGCAGGCGCAGATTGGCGGTGGCGCCCAGGTTCAGGTAGCCGTCCGGCTCATGGTTGCCGTTGCGCTGGTCGGCGGCGGAGATTCCGCCCGTGTCGTAGTAATTCAGCGCGCCGCCATACTCTAATGCTCCCTGGGTGCCGTTGGCGGCGGCGTTGAACTCGTAGCTGTTGAAGGATCCGCCCTGCGCTTTGACGCTTGCCGCGAATGGGCTGGTGCTGCCACGCTGGGTCAGGATGTTGACCACGCCGCCGATCGCATCGCTGCCGTAGAGCGTCGACTGCGGTCCGCGCAGCACCTCGATCCGGGCGATGTTGTTGTCGAGCAGATCGCCCAGCAGCGCGCTGCCGTCGGGCGCACTCGGATCGTTGATGCGAATCCCATCGATCAGCACCAGTGATTCGCCCGGCTCGGCGCCGCGTATGTAAAGACTGCTGGACTGGCCCTGGCCGCCGTTGCGTGACACGGTCAGGCCCGGGGTCTGTGCCAGGATGTCGGTCACCGCCACGATCTGGCGCTGATCCAGATCGGCGGCTGTGAGCACCGAGATCGAACTGCCGGTGCGATCCAGCGGCTGCGCAGTACGCGTGGCACCGACCACGATCTGTTGCAGATCTGCGGCTGCCCCAGCGGCACTGCCATCGTCGGATTGCGCGCGAGCCTTTAGGGAAATTATCGACGCAGCAAGGGTCACGGCGATGACCATCGCCTTACGGTAAGCGTTCATTGTTTCGAGCCTTTCCATGCACGCCCGCATGGCCTTAAAGCGGTCGAGGCCCGGAAGGCTGAAGGGTTGTGGAGGCTGGACGGCGTGATGCCGTGCCCGCAACGCCCACCGCGCGACCGGGAACTGTGCTCGACAGGCCGGTCTCCGGGCTTGCGTACGTGGCACTCCTTGGCGGAGAGCCGGTTGCATCGCCTTCCCACGCCCGAGGGGGCGCAGTGGCTATCGATGCAGCGTCGTATCGCTTACCGTTGCGGGGGCAGCGCCGGAATGACGCAAGAGCTGCGTTTCACCGGCTTCCCGAGCACCTGGCGAGTGGCGGACTTTAGGCAAGCGCCGCCGCAGCTGTCAACGTGTATAGCATGGCCTCACCGAGCGAGTACTTATGGCATCGACACAACTCCAAGCGGCGATCGATGCCGCCCACGCCGCCGCCGAGGTAATCCAGGGCTTCTACCGGCGCAATCTTGCGGTCCGGATCAAGGCCGACAAATCACCGGTCACGGAGGCCGATGTGCGCGCCGAGCAGGTAATCCGCGAGGTGCTGCACGTGCGTTTTCCGGATTACGGCTTCTACGGCGAGGAAACCGGCCGGCACGCGATGGATGCCGACAGCATCTGGCTGGTCGATCCGATCGACGGCACCAAATCGTTCGTGCGCGACAGTCCGTTCTTTTCCACGCAGATCGCGCTGATGCGCGCCGGGCGCCTGGTGCTGGGCGTGTCGTGTGCGTCCGCCTACGGTGAACTGGCCTGGGCGGAACAGGGTGGCGGTGCATTTCTCGACGGCGTTCCGGTGCGCGTGAGCGACATCAGCGATGTCGGCGCGGCGTTCCTGTCGATCGGCAACCTCAAGACGCTGACGAGCACCCGCAGCAGCTGGGAGCGATTTGGGGCGCTGGCGGCTCGCGTCAGCCGGCTGCGTGGATACGGCGACTTTCTGCACTATCATCTGCTGGCTCGCGGCGCGCTCGACATCGTGCTGGAATCGGATATCAACATCCTGGACATCGCGGCGCTCACGGTACTGGTGCGCGAGGCCGGCGGGCGGGTGACCGACCTGTCGGGCGCCGATATCGGGCTTGATAGCACTACCATCCTGGCCACCAACGGCGCGCTGCACGCACCGGTGCTCGCCGCCATGCGTTGAACCGCAGCTACGCGTTGATGAAGGCGCGCCGCGGCGGCGCCCCGATCGCGCTGATCGGCGTCAGATACAACGCCGACAGCTCCTCCGCGGTGAGCACCTCGGACACCGGCCCGAGCCGATAGCGGCCATCGCCGTAGAGCAATAGCGCGCGATCGGCGTAGCGTTCGGCCAGCGTCGGATCGTGCAGCGTCGCCGCCACGCTGGCGCCTTCGCGGCACAGGTCGCGGAAGATATCGAGCACCTGCAGCTGGTGATGCGGATCAAGATGATTGGTCGGCTCATCGAGCAGGTACACCTGCGGTTGCTGCGCCAGCAACGCCGCCATCGCGGCCCGGCGCTGCTCGCCACCCGAAAGCGTCGCCACCGAGCGGCGCGCGCAGTCCCCAAGGCCAACGCGCTGCAGCGCCGAGCGTGCGATCGCCAGATCCTGCGCGCCTTCACGCTGCCAGAATTTCAGATGCGGGTGCCGCCCGATCAGCACCGACTCGAGCGCGCCCAGCGCTAGCGACTCCTCCCGGTCCTGCAGCAGCAGGCCCAGGCGGCGGGCGATCCGCAGCCGCGACAGCAGCGCCAGCTCCTGGCCCTCGAGTAGCACCCGGCCGGCGGCCGCGGCATTCAGTCCGGCCAACGCGTGCAGTGTCAGGGTTTTGCCGCTGCCGTTGCGGCCCAGAATCGCGAGAAATTCACCGCGCCGCAGGTGCAACGACAGCTCGTGCACCAGCACCCGCCCGCCGGCCACGATCGAAAGCCCCTCGACAATCAGTGCATCGGGCGTCGCCGGGGTGTTCACGGTTGCAGTCGGGTCGCGCTCCAGGGCCCGCCCTGGTAGCCGCCGGCCGCGCCGGTGAGGGCGCGGGTCCAGCGCGCCCGATCGTGCAGGCGCGCGGCGCCTTCGACCCACAGTTCCACCGACTGCACCCAAAGGTGGTAGCCGCCCCAGTGCGCGGGGCGTGGGATGGCAATGCCCGGATCGGGCGCCGTGGCATCGCTGCTGATCGGCGAGGACGTACCGAAACGCTGCGCGGCGTCCACGGCTGAGCGGACCAGTTCGCCGCGCGAACCGATCGGCGCGCTCTGTGCGCTGGCCCAGGCGCCGATGCGGCTCTGCCAGGCGCGCGAGGCAAAATAGACGTCGCTCTCGGCGGCGGTGACCCGGGTCACGCGGCCCTCGAGTCGGATCTGCCGATGCAGCGCGTCCCAGTAGATCACGGCGGCGACGCGCGGATTGGCGTCCAGTTCCGCGCCCTTGCGCGACCGGTAGTTGGTATAGAAGGTGACGGACCCGGCATCGGCGCGGATGTCCTTGCACAACACCACGCGCGCCGACGGCGAGCCATCGCCGGCCACGGTGGCCAGCACCATCGCATTCGGGTTGGGCTGCACGCGCGCGCGGGTCGCCTGCACCATCCAGTCCGCCACCAGCGCCAACGGATCGGCGGGCAGCGGCTCGGGCAGGAATTCCTCGTGCAGGGCCATGCGCCGATGGTAGCGGGCTCGAGCCGCGGGTGCACACTTGCGACCGGGCCGCTCCAGACTATAAAAGGGTGCACCGTACCCGACAGGATGGTCGTCATGACCCTCGACGAGCTGCGCCGGCGTCTCGATGAACTCGACCGGCAGCTGTTGCACACCATAGCCGAGCGCCAGGTCACCAGCCGTGAGATCGCACGCGTCAAGCGCGCCACCGGCTATCCGACCCGCGACTATGCGCGTGAGCGCGACGTCATCGTGGGCGCGCGCGCGCGCGCCGAGTCGATGGGGGTCTCGGGCGATCTGGCCGAGAGCATGCTGCGGCTGCTGATCCGCTCTTCTCTTACCACCCAGGAGCAGGCCAGTGTCGCGGCTCACGGCAGTGGCAGCGGACGGCGCGCACTGGTGATCGGCGGCGCCGGCAAGATGGGTGGCTGGTTCGCGCAGTTCCTGACCTCGCAGGGTTTTGACGTCGAGATCGCCGATCCGAATGCGCCCGCCGGTAGCGCCAAGGCGATCTCCGACTGGCGCAGCTCCCCGCTGACGCACGATTACATCGTGGTGGCCGCGCCGCTCGGTACCACCAACACTATCCTGCAGCAGATCGCGCAGCGCCAACCGGCTGGTGTGGTGTTCGATCTGGGGTCGCTCAAGTCGCCGCTGCGTGCCGGACTCGATGCCCTGCGCAGTGCTGGCGTGGCAGTCACCTCGCTGCATCCAATGTTCGGACCGGACACCGAGCTGCTGTCGGGGCGGCACGTGATTTTCATCGACCTGGGCAGTCAGGGCGCCCTGACCCAGGCCCGCAGCCTGTTTGGTGCCACGATGGCCGAGCAGGTGGTCATGGGACTGGACGAGCACGACCGGCTGATCGCGTACGTACTGGGCCTGTCGCATGCGCTCAACATTGCATTCTTTACGGCGCTGGCGGAGAGCGGCGAGGCCGCGCCGCGACTGGTGCAGCTGTCCAGCACCACGTTTGATGCCCAGTTCGATATCGCCAGCGATGTCGCGGCCGAGAGCCCGGAGCTGTACTACGAGATCCAGCGACTGAACGACTTCGGTGCCGAGTCGCTGGACGCGCTGGCACGCGCGGTCGATTCGGTGCGCAGCGCGGTGGCCAGCGGCGATCAGGCGCGCTTCACGGCGCTGATGCGCCAGGGGCTCGAGTACGTGAAGGGCCGGCGCGAGACCTCGGCGCGACGCGTGTAGCGTGCGGGGTGTCAGCGCGCGCGCTGACGCAACATCAGAATGAAGACCGGTGCGCCGATCAGCGCCATGACCGCGCCCACGGGTAGCTGACGCGGCTCGGCCACGGTGCGCGCGATCAGGTCGGCCACGCACAGCAGACTGCCGCCGGCGAGCGCCGCGGCCGGAGCGATCACGCGATGATCGCTGGTGTCGAGGCCGAGCCGCACCAGGTGGGGTGCAATCAGTCCGACGAAGCCGATCATGCCGCCGCCGATGACGGCGATCGAAGTCAACGCCGCGCTGAGCACGAACACCGATAGGCGCGCGGGCCCGGGCGAGATCCCGACCGTGACGCTGTGACGCTCGCCGGAGCCAAGCACGTTGAGCCAGCGCCCGCCCAGGAATGCCAGCACCAGGGTGGCGCCCGCGGCGACCAGCAGCAGCGCCGGGCGCTGCGCCCAGCTCAGATCGCCGGCGAGCCAGAACACCATGCCGCGCAGTTGGCCGTTGTCGGCCAGCGTCAGTAACACGGTCAGGACCGCGCCGCAGGCGCTGGCCAGCACCACGCCGCACAGGAGCAGCCGGGTGGCGCCACCGCCGCGCGCCAGCAATAGCACGGCGAGCGCGACCAAGGTCCCTCCGGCGGTGGCGTAGGAATGCATGGCGGCGACGCCGGCCCCAAGCAGCATGCCGGTGAGCGCACCGATGGCCGCTCCCCCGGACACCCCCACGATCAGCGGGTCGGCCAGGGGATTGCGAAACAGCGCCTGCAATAGCACTCCGGCCAGCGCCAACAGACTGCCGACAGCGAACCCGGCGATGGCGCGCGGCAGCCGCACCGTCTGCACGATCATGCGGCTGAAGTCGTCCCCGCCACCGAACACGGCGCGCAGCGCGGCGGCCGGCGTCAGCCCGGCCGACCCCACCAGCAAGGCGGCGCCCAGGGCTGCCAGGCTGACGGCAGTAAGGCCGGCCAGGCCCCACCAGTACTGGGTTCGCATCATCGGCTTAGCCTACCGGATGCAGGTCGCATCCACCCGCCCGGTGGCTTGAGCAGTCCGCGTGGCCGGGGTAAAACTGTCCCATGAGCGACGTGATCGATCGCGACGGGTTTCGTGCCAATGTGGGCATGATGCTGCTGTCCGAGGATGGCCGTCTGTTCATTGCGCGCCGGACCGGAGGGCGCGGCTGGCAGTTCCCTCAGGGGGGCATGCGGCGTGGCGAGAACGATGAGCAGTCGCTGTATCGGGAGCTGCGCGAGGAGATCGGAGTGCTGCCGGAGGACGTGCAGATCGTCGGCCGTACGCGTCACTGGCTGCGCTACCGGTTGCCGTCTCGATACGTGCGTCACAATGTGAAGCCCTTATGTTTAGGTCAGAAGCAGCGCTGGTTCCTGCTACGGGTGCACAATCCGCAAGTTCGTTTCCGTTTTGATGTGACCTCGGAGCCAGAATTCGACCGCTATCGTTGGGTCGACTACTGGCAGCCGGTCCGCGAGGTGATCTATTTCAAACGCGCGGTCTATACCCGGGCGCTGCACGAGCTCGGCGCACTGGCCTTCCCGGATGGTGCGCCCCCCTATCCGCCGTGGTGGCGGCGGCGCGCGGATCCGCGGCCGCCCGCGGCGTCCGCGGCGCAGTGACTGACGGCCCAGCCGATGGAGATTCCGGGCAGACTGGTGGTCCGCACCTACGCACCCGCGCGCCGCTGGATCACGCTCGCGATACTGATGCTGCTGAGCGCGCTGGCGCTGTACGTGGCCTTCGAGCTGGGCCGCTACAAGGCCGGTTATGATGCCATGCAGGCGGCGGCCGAGCGCGAGGCACTGCAACTACAGATCAGCCAGCTGCAACAAAGTGAACACGAGACCCGGGTAAAACTCGCCGCGGCCGAGGAGGGCCGGGTGGCCGAGGTGCGCGAACGCTCCGAGCTGGCGCGTACCATCGGCGAGCTGCAGGCGCAGGTGGAAACCCAACAGCAGGACGTGGAGTTCTATCGCGGGGTACTGGCCCAGCCGGGCCAGCTGCAAACGGTGCTGGTCGGGGTGCAGCAGTTTCACATCGCCCCGCTGCCCGGGGTACAGAAGTACGCCCTGCGCTTCAGCCTCAGTCGTCTGCAACGTCCTGGCGAGCCGATCAGCGGCGAACTCGGCATCACCGTGGATGGAACGCGCGACGGCGGGCCGGTGAGCGCCGATCTGGCGCTACTGACCGGCGCTCAGAACCAGCTCGGCTTCAATTTCCGCTATACCACGGGCATCGATCAGCCGGTCACGCTGCCGGCGGACTTCAAACCGGATCGGGTCACCATCGAAGTGCGACCGGAACACAAGGGTGTGGCACCCTATCGGCGTACGTTCGTCTGGACCGTCGACCCGAACTGAAGGCGCCGGTACGGGAGGGGCATGTTCAAGCGTCGTGAAAAGGAAACGGTCGGCCGCATCGACACCCTGATCGGCCGCACTGCCAGCGTCGAGGGCGACATCGACTTTGCGGGCGGCCTGCACGTGGATGGGCGCATCCTGGGCAGCGTGCGCGCAACCGATGCCGCCGCCGCCTCGCTCTCGGTAAGCGAGCACGGCGTCATCGAGGGCTCGGTCGAGGCGCCCAACATCGTCGTCAACGGGCGCGTCAACGGCGACATCTTCGGGCGCGAGCGCGTGGTGCTGGGAGGCAAGGCGCGCGTGCGCGGCAACGTGCACTACGGCGTCATCGAGATGGCACTGGGCGCGGAAATCAGCGGCAAGCTGGTGCCGCGCAACGACGAGCCGGCCCCTTCGTAGGCGCAACTGAGCCGGCACGAGTACCGCCATGAATCATCAAGCCCCGCGCGGCCCGCGGGTACTCGGCCACGATCGCTCACCGCGCCGGCGCCGCACCGCTCTTATCGTGCTGGCGATCGTCGCGGCGCTGTATCTGGGCGGCGGCAGCCTGGTGTCGTACTACATCGACGCGTTGTGGTTCGACGCACTCGGCTACGGCAGCGTGTTCTGGACACGGCTGAATCTACAGGCCTCAATCTTTGCGCTGTTCGCCGTTCTGAGCTTCGGCGTGCTCTACGGCGGCTACCGGTTGCTCAAGCCGGCGCGCTTCGACGAACTGGTCGGCGGCCGGATCCTGGTCAATCAGCAATGGGTGCAGCTGCCGATCGAGTCGGCGCTGAACCTGATCGCGCTCGCACTGGCACTGGTGATCGCATTCGCTAACGCCGCCGGCATGGCCTCCAGCTGGACCAGCTTTGCGCTCTACTTGCACGCGCCGGTGGCCATGGCGGCGGCGGCAGATGCCGATCCGATCTTCGGCCGCCCGTTGGGCTTTTACCTATTCACGCTGCCGGTGTGGCAGCTGCTCACCGGCTGGCTGATGACGTTGTGCGTGATCGTTGGCGTCATGGCGGGCCTGTTCGCGCTCGCCAGCGCACGCTCGCAGCAGGCGCTCGAGCGCGGAGTGTCCGAAGTCCAGCCGCGATTGTGGCGCGGCGCCGCGATCGCGTTGGCGTTGCTGCTGGTGGTGGTGGCAATGCGGGTGTACCTGGGCCGCTACGAGCGCATGTTTCAGGACTTCACCATTTTTTCAGGTGTCAGCTACACCGACGCGCACGTCACGCTCACCGGTGCACTGGTGATCATCGCGGCGCTGTTGGCCGGAGCGCTGATTGCGCTGGGCAGCCTGCGAGCGCCCGGGCCGCGCTGGCTGTTGCTCGCGGCGCTGCCCGCGGTCGCCTGCTACGTCATCGTCGGGCTAGTGGCCTGGTACGTCAGCAGTTTCATCGTCAAGCCGAACCAGCTGGTGCGCGAGCGGCCATACATCCGCCACAACATCGAGATGACGCGCCGCGCCTATGCGCTCGATCGCGTCGAGCCGCACGCCTTTCCGGCCGAGACCGGAGTGGCCGCGCTCGATGCCGCCGATAATCAGGCGACGCTGAGCAATATCCGGCTGTGGGACTGGCGCGCGCTACAGGACACGCTGCGACAGATCCAGGAGATTCGCACCTACTACGATTTCCCCGATCTGGACATCGATCGCTACCCGGTTGATGGCGCCGTGCGGCAGATGATGCTGGCGGCGCGTGAACTCAACATCGACAAGCTGCCGGCCAGCAGCCGTAACTGGATCAACGAGAAGCTGATCTACACGCACGGCTACGGCGTCACGATGAACCCGGTGGACGGCTTCACTACGGAGGGGCTGCCGGAACTGATTCTCAGCAACATGCCGATCCAAAGTACGCTGCCGGACATCAAGGTCACGCGCCCCGAGATCTATTTTGGCGAACTCACCACCACCGACGTGTACGTGCGCACCCATCAAAAGGAGTTCAACTACCCGCAAGGCGACAGCAACAATCTGACCGTCTACCAGGGCGACAGCGGCATCCGGTTGGGCGGGCTGCTACGGCGCGTGCTGATAGCCTTCGACCGCGGCGACATCGCCAAGCTGCCATTCAGCGACGATGTCACGCCCGACAGCCGGCTGTTGATGCGGCGCAGTCTGCGCGATCGGGTGCAGGCGCTGGCGCCGTTTCTGACGCTCGATCCGGATCCGTACATCGTGGTGGGCGATGACGGGCGGCTCTACTGGATGATGGATGGCTTCACGACCGCATCGACCTATCCGTATGCGCGCCGCTATAGGCTGTCAGACGACCCCATCAACTACATCCGCAACAGTGTAAAGGTGGTGATCGATGCCTATACCGGCGCCACCACGCTGTACGTCTTCGATACCAGCGATCCAGTGATCGCCGCCTACCGGGCACTGTTTCCGCAATTGTTCGCCGACGCCGCGGCGATGCCCGCGTTTCTGCGCCGGCACGTGCGTTATCCCGAGCTGTTGCTGCAGGTGCAAGCTTCGGTGTTCGGTCTCTACCACATGACCAATCCGGACGTGTTCTACAACCGCGAGGACCTGTGGACCGTCGCCACCGAGATCGGCAGCAGCGAGCAGCGCCAGCAAATCATGGAGCCGAACTACGTACTCATGACATTGCCGGGGGAGCATGCCACCGAATTCATCGGCATCATGCCGTTCACACCGGCCAATCGGAACAACCTGATCGGCTGGATCGCCGGTCGCAGCGATGGCGAGCACTATGGTCAGGCGGTGGTGTACGATTTTCCCAAGACCCGCCTGATCGATGGACCGCTGCAGATCGAGGCGCGCATCGATCAAAATGCGCAGCTGTCCGCGCAGCTGTCGCTGTGGAATCAGCAGGGCTCGCACGTGCGCCGCGGCAGTCTGATTGTGATTCCGATCGGGCGCGCGTTGCTGTATGCCGAGCCGATTTATCTGCAGGCCGATCGTAGCCCGATGCCCGAACTGCGCATCGTGGTGCTGGCGGTGCAGGATCGTCTCGCCTACGGTCCGACCTTTCAGGCGGCGATGGCGGCCATGTTCGGCGGCGCGCCCTCGACGCTCAACGCCCAGGCCTCGGTGCCGACGGCGCTCGCAGCCGGCGCCAATGAACCATCCGCCGTCGTCTCGGCGAGTTCTGCCAGCGCCGGTGATCGGCAGGGGCTGATCGACGCCGCGGCGCGCGATCTGAGCGACTATCAGCAGCTCACCGCGGCTGGCAAGCTCGGCGAAGCTGGGCAGAAGCTCGAGCAACTTAAGCACAAGCTCGAGGAGCTGCAGCGACGCCGACCGTAGCGGCACAGTAAAAGATTTTTCCACTTTACGGCGCAAAGTGGGAACAAGCGCATCCGCGTCTTGTCAATTGGAGCTTCGCCGGAATCTCGCATCAGCATGGTGCGCAATACCGCATCAGCGGACACGCAAGCGCGCGCGCATGACAATTTGCCGCGAAAAAGAGTCTGCGAGGGCAAATTTTTCCTTTGCAATCTGTGGCCTTGACTAAGCACGCGCGATATTGTCCGGTCACCATGAGCACGGAAGCGCCTCGATTTCTTCTGATCGGTCCGTACGACCCGCATTGCGGCGAATACACGTTTCTTGCGCCGCCGCTCGGCGTATGGCGGTTGGCGGGAGTACTCGCGGCCGCAGGTGTGCGGGCGCGCGTGTTCGATCCGAATTGCTGTGTCAGCGCGCCGCAGCGCGCGCTCGAGCGCGCACTGACGAGCGAGCGTTGGGACGTAATCGGCGTCTCCACCACTGGTATGACACTGCGCTTCGATCTGGAGCTGGCGCACATCGCACGGCGGGTCGCCCCGCAGGCGCTACTGGTCGCCGGCGGCATGGAAGCTACCTTTCGTCCGGAGTTGATGTTCGAGCTTGGGCCGTTCGATCTGGTGGTGCTGGGCGAAGGCGAGCGTCCGCTGCTGCAGCTGGCCGATCGCCTGCGCACTGCGGCACCTATTGCCGGCATCCCGGGTACGGCCCAGCGCGCGGCCAACGGCGCTATCGTGCGCGTGGTGCAGGCGGCACTCGATCGCGCGGCGTTGCGCGCCGCGATCTTTAACACGCCGTACCAGCAGATGCCGTATGAGGCGTACTGGGTGCGGCTCGAACGCGCCTACCGGGTGGGCGCGCTGCCGAGCAAGGCGGCGCGCGAGGCGCAGCTGGCTGAGATCCGCTCGGTGCGGCTGATTACGTTGAACTACTGCCCCATGGCCTGCAGCTTCTGTTCGGCCACAAATTTCCTGCATCAGGCCCAGGGCAGCGTCGCCGCGCTGGCGCGGCTGGACGCGGACGAGTGCCTGCAGATGATCGTACGCATTCTGGCGGCGCACCCGCGCACCCGCACGGTCATCTTCCAGGATGACATCTTTGCCTTCACCAAGGACAACCGGGTGCTGGCGCTGTGTGAGGCCATTGTCGCCGCCAAGGCGCGCGGTGAGATCCCGCAAGCGCTGCAATTCATCAGCACCAACCGCATCGATGCGATGTCAGTGGAGCGGCTTGCGGCAATGCGGCGCGCGGGATTTCGCGTGCTCGGATTTGGCATCGAGAATTTCTCGCGCGCCGTGCTGGCCGAATTCAACAAGGCGCATATCCATCCGTACATAGAGCCTATCCTGGCGGCCGCGCTCGACGCCGGCATCACGCCGTTCCTGGACCTGATACTGAGCTCGCCACGTTCGTCGCTGCGCGATGTGACCGAAACGCTGCGCGAAGCGTACCGCTGGTTGCGCCGCGGCTGTGAGATCGGCATGTACCCGTACATCATTCCATTCTCCGGCTCGGCGCTGGCGCAGGATCCGGCGCTGCGGCCGCACACCGTGTCGGTGCGCCGTCGCGTGCACGGCACCAACATGCAGTGGGACCAGGCCGCCAAGATCCTGCCGATCGATCCGGTGGTGCGCGGCGCCATCCTTCAGATCGAAGCCGGATTCGAGCAGCTGCTGGCGCGGCTCGAGGGTGAAGTGGCGCACGTGCCGTCGCGGGTGCGCTCGCTGCTTTGGATCCAGAGTGCGCTGCCGGTGATGGCGGGCTACGGCCAGTCGATCGCCGACGCCACCGAGGTGCGTACCGAACTGGAGGCGCGCCTGCCGATCCTGACCAGGATGATGGCGCCCGCGGCCGTCGCCGTGCCGTGACCGCTCCACGGCTGCTGTCGGCGCTCTCGCCCCTGGGGGTGTGTGCGCTGCTGGTGGCCTGGATCGCGCTGGCGAGCGCGGGCAATTCCTGGAGCAGCGGCTCGATCCTGCTGTATGGCCTGGCCAACCTGATCGCGCTGACCGATGCCCTCGACTACGCGCTGCGCCTGTACATGCGGCGCCGACACACTGCCACCGGCCGCGAGGGCGACGAGAACCGCGACCTGTCCATCAATCTGGCCGACGCGCTGCCGCAGGGCGCGCGGCATCTGGTTCCGATCCAGCCGTACGCCATCATCGCTTCGGTGCACAACCTGGAGCCGGAGCTCGAGGCATTCATGGAAGCGTTCGAGCCGTACCGCGAGCGTGTGTGGCTGATCAATGACGGCTCCGCCGACAACACCGCGGGACGTCTGCGCCAGGCTGGTTGGCGCTGCCTGGACGGCGGCGTCAACCGGCGCAAGCCCGGCGCGATCCGTGCGCTGCTCGAGAAGCTGCCGGCGCATATCGCCACGGTGCTGGTGGTCGATCCGGATATCCGCATTCGGGGACGCAATGCCGGCAGCAGCATCGACTTGGAGCGCTTCGTGGCCGACTTCCAGCAATCCGGCGCGGCCGCGGTCTGTCCGCGCGTCATGATCGATCCGGACGGTTTCCTGGCGCGCTTTCAGGCGTTCGAATACGCGCTCGCATTCCGCATCGGCCGCGCCAGCCTGGCGGATTTCAGCATCACCTCCGGGGTGTCGCTATACCGACGCGATGCGCTCGAGCGCACGCTGCAGCTGCACTCGCTGTCGGTTTACGCCGAGGATTTCGAGAACGCGGTGATTCTGCTCAGTCAGCGCGAGCGCATCTATTACGACGGCCGCCTGGTGGTCAGCACCGAGGGCCCAGGGCTGGTGCGTCGCTGGTTCTCGCAGCGCGTCGGCTGGTACTACGGGCTGGTCAAGGTCTACACCGAGCGCTTTGGCCGCATCTGGCGCATTTCCCGTCAGTCGCCGTTCGCCACCTACCATTTCATCATCTATGTCGGCGGTCTGTCGCTGGCGATGCACGTGCTGAAGATGGCGAGCGCGGTATTGCTGGCGATCAGCTTCGGCAGCGGCGTGCAGCGGCTGCTGACCGGAGACTGGTCGACTGCCAGCGCACTCACCGATCCGGCGTATTTCACCACCGCGGTGGGCAGTTATCTGGCGCTCGGGGTGGTGGCGCTGTTCGTCACCGTGCCGCGCGGCGAGCGCAGCTATGTCGCACCGGTGGTGCCGCTGTATCTCTTTTATGCGCTGGTGCATATCGCGCCGATGTCGGTCGGGTTCGGCAACTGGGTGGCACTGAAGCTGTGGCGGCGGCGCCTTTTCCAGGATCATTACGAACCGCGACCGCACGCCACCGAAGCCGTACGCGGGCCGCCCCCTGACGAGGACTCGATCCGGGGGGCGGCATGAGCGTGCGGGGCGTACCGGCGCCGCACGAGTATCGTCCGGCGGCGTACTGGGAGGATCGCGCGCGCCGCTTTGCTGCCGAGGGCGATGGGCTGGCCGCGGTCTGCAGCTACGGCATGCCCGAGTTCTACAATCGCGCCATCGCCGTGACCCAGCGGCGCGCACTGCGGCCGTGGCTCGCGGTCACGTCCGGCACGAGCGTGCTCGACGTGGGCTGCGGCGTCGGACGCTGGAGCCGACTGCTGGCCGCGCAGGGGGCGCTGGTCACCGGCATCGATCTGAGTGCGACCATGATCGAGCAGGCGCGCGCGCGCAGCGTGCGCGACGGTCTCGCCGAGCGCTGTCGCTTCCTGGTTCAGGACGTCGCGCAGCTGGATCTCGGCGAGACATTCGATCTGATCGTGGCCGTGACCGTGCTGCAGCACCTGCCGGACGCGGACGCCGTCCGCGCGGCGTTGCTCGGCATGCGCTCGCACCTGGCTGCGCAGGGACGCCTGGTGCTGCTGGAGGCTGCGCCGGCGGTGCGCGCGCGGCGCTGCGATACCAGTGTTTTCCAGGCGCGCGAGCGCAGTGCCTATCTGCAGGCGTTCGAGCAGTGTGGGCTGACCCTGCAGGCGCTCCATGGCGTGGATCCAGCGCCGTTTCGCCAATGGCTGCTGCCGGCTGTGCCGCGGCTGCCGCGGCCGCTGGCGCTGAGTGCACTGGCACTGGTCAGCGCGTTGGCGCTGCCGATCGATCTGCTGTGCGCGCGCCGGGCGGTGCGGCGCTCTTGGCATGCGCTGTTCGTGCTGAAGCGCTCGGATGCATCGTGCGGGTCGGGTCGAGTGTTGCCATCGGAGCGTGCGGCGTGCGCCTGAGCGGCCGATCGATGGTCGCGATCGGCATGCTGGTGGTGCTCGGTGCCGGGGTGTTTGCCAGTCGTTGGTACGAGGGCGTGCGGGCGACCCCGCACATTCGTCCGGACAGCACGACCGTCAACGTCACCAACGGCGCGGATCGCGGACCGGGCACGCTGCGCGAGGCGCTGTTCATCGCCGCCGCCGCCACCGGACGCGCCACGATCTCGATCGGGGTGCCGAAGATCGTGCTCGAGACGCCACTGCCACCGCTGGTGAGCGCGCACGGCATCAGCCTGACCGCGCGCCCGGCCGGCGCCCAGATCGATGCGCACCTGCTGCGCACCGGGCCGGTGTTCGACGTCGGCGCCCCGGATGCATCGATCGCGGATCTGCATGTTATCGGCTGTCCGGCGGCGGCGGTGCTGCTGCGCTCGACGCATTTTCGGTTGCAGTCGACCACCATCGAGGCCTGCGATGTGGGGGTGGACGTCGCCGACAATGCCAGCACGATTGAACTCGCGCACAACCAGTTCGTCCACAACCGGCTGGGGATCCGCTTCGCGGCCGCCGGCGATCACGACGACGTAGTGCAGAACCTGTTCTCCGAGCAGCGCGATGCCGGACTGTGGGCGGTGGCCGGCGATAGCACGCCGCGCGGCGAACCGATCCACGTACACGATAACCACTTCGATGGCGAGCGCAGCGGCATCGTTGCCGGCAACGTGCCGATTCTGGTGGATCACAACGAGTTCACCAACTCGCACGAGGCCGCCATCCACCTGGTCGGAGCGGCCGCCGCTATCCGCAACAATCGCATTAGCGGCGGCGAATCGATGGGCATCGTGGCCGAAAATGCGCGCGGCGCGATCGTGGACGGCAACGAGATCGATACGCTGGCCGCCTACGGCATCATGGTGCGCGGCTCGTCCGACACCCTGGTGCGCAACAACCGTCTGCATGGCTGCGGCTACGGTCTGGCGTTCGTGCTCGGCGACACCAAGTCGCCCAGCACCGCGGTCGATAACATGATCATCGAGCCGAAATTCGACGGTATCGACGTGGTCGGAGATTCGCCGATCCTGCGCCGCAACCAGGTGCTGCGGCCGCATGCACTGGCACTGCGCGTCGACGGCTTCCAACCGGCCGGTGGGGCGCGCATCCAGGCGCATCCGTTTCTCGATAACAACAGCTTCGGCGCGGCGCCGGTGAACGCCGGAACATGAGAACCACCGACGCTACCCAGCTGCTGCCGCGACTGACCTGGGACGACCCGCGCGTGCACCTGCTGGACGACGTCTGGCTACTGTCGATCTTCGCGCTGCTGGTCGCGGTCGGGTTGCCGTGGTTCCTGAGCGGATTCGCCGTGCAGGTGCTGCCGGTTGCCTGCGGGCTGCTGGCGCTGGGTGCCATCCACATGGTGTTCACGACACTGGCCGAACCGGGCCGGGCCGCAGGTCCATGGCGCCATCGCTCGCTGTCGCTGCTGCACCTGCTGGGCGTACTGGTGATTGCCTTCATCTGGCAGCACGCTGGCGGACTGCAGAATCCGGCCTTCCTGAGTGTGTTTGCACTCCCGGTGATCGGCGCGATATTCCTGTCGCGCTGGCAACCGTACCTGACCGCGGTGGTGGCGCTGATCGGGGTGATGGCCGGGGCGTACGCGGAGATTCCCGAAGTGCGCTGGTACGTGAGCGGCCTGGGCGCGTCCGGCGCCTGGCTGGCGGCGCAGTTCGATCACCCGACATCCACGCTGACCGTGCCGTTCGTGGGATTCTACGCACCGGCCGGCTTCTTCCTGGTGGTCCTGGAAGTCTTTGCGGTGCTGCTTTTGGCCTGTGCCGTGGCCGCCGAGTACCTCGGCACGGTGTTCGAGCGGCTGTACCTGCACGTGCGAGTCGCGCGCGAGGAGGCGGCGCGCAGTCAGGAGCTGTGGGCGACGCTGATCGAGCAGCTGCCGTTGCCGGCCGTGCTGGTGGACACCGACACGTTCAATATCGTGTGCGCCAGCGAATTGGCGCTGCAGCGCTTTTGCGCCGCAGATACAGCCATCACCGGGCGGCCGCTGTTTGATGCCATTCGTCTGTCGTATCCGGAAGTCGTGCAGGAGCTGATCGCCGGCGAGGACGGGCTGGTGCCCCAGGCCGTGATTCGCGTGGCCAACGACATCCGGATCGCACAGGTGCAGGTACATCACGTGTCGCAGCGCGGGCGCCGCTTCGCACTGATCCTGATCGAGGATACGACCGCGGCGTTTGCGGTGAAGGCCGGGCTGGACGCCGCCGAGCATGCGGCGCTGGTGCTGGATGCCCGCGGCAAGGTGCTGAGCTTCAACCGCCCCGCGGCCGGACTGTTTGCAGGCATCGCCGCAGGTGTGAATGCCGCCGACTTGATCGCGCAGCCGGGTGCCACCGGAGCGTGGTGGCATCCGGGTGTGCCCGGCCGGCGCCGCATGCACCTGGAGATCGGGCCCCGGATCTACCAGGTAACCAGCAGCGCGGTCGCGCTGAGCGGTGAGGACGAGTCGATCTATGTCATCGCCTTCCTGCCGATCGCCAAGGCCGAGCTGGCCGACCAGGCTGCCGCGGATTCGACCATGGGCACCCGCATCCTCGGAGGTATTCGATGAACGCGCGCGCACTGCAAGGATGGCTGCTGGTGTTGGCGGCATCGGCGTGGATCGGGCCGGCGTGGGCCGATGACGGCCCGAGCAGCGACCAGCTCGCCATCAGTGGCAACGCATCGGTGCTCACCGACCATCACGGCGGGGGCGGCGGCTCGCTCGCCTGGCTGCACAACTTCACTCCCTCGACGCTGATCGATGTCGGCGGCGAATACGAGGCGCTGGCCAACGCGCACTGGGAGTTCGGGTCGCTGACCGCCTCCACGTCGTTTGGAGCACCGGGTGAGAAGACCAGTGTCTACGCCGAGGGCCATGAGGGTCGCGGCGACATCGGCCCGAACCATGCATTCGATTACCAGGTGGCGGCGGCCGGCGTAGTGCAATCCCTGGGTAAGCACCTGTCGGTGCAGCTCGAGGACCGGCAATTCGACATCGACACCGCGCACGGCAATCTGCCCAAGCTCGGTATCGCGTGGGCGCTGTCACCGCGCTTTACCACGACCGTCGCCTACGCCTACACCGTCGGCGGCAATCTCGGTACCAATCTGCTGTCGCTGCGCTTTGATGGCGCGGCGTGGCGCATCAACTGGCTGGCGGGTGCGGCGTTCGGCACCGCCTCTCCGGCCATCGTGAATCTGGAGACCGGGTTCGTCCAGGCGAGCAAGCGCCTCAATGAAGGCTTCGTCGGCCTGGTGCTGCCGGTGGCGCGTGGCAAGCTCACCGTAGTGGCCGATTATCTGGATCTGGCCGGCTTTCGACGCAGCACCGTAACGCTCAGCTACATCGTGCCGATCGGTTCGAGCGGGGCCAGCCGATGAGACCGGCTATCTTGCGGCGCGGCAGCGGTGCGCTGCCCGCGGCTCTGGTGCTGGCAGTGGTACTGATCGCGGGTTGGCGGCTGATCGTGTTGAGCTTGCAGCGTCACGCCGCCGAGGCGCACCGGGCGGCGGTGGTGGAAGCGAGCCAGACGGCCCACGCCATCGAAACCCAGCTGCAGGCGCTGACCGCGCTGGCCGACGGTCAGGCCGCACGCGCCGCCAATGCATCCGCGGGCGCCGACGCCGCCCAGCAGCTCAGCTCGCTGGTCCCGATTCACAACGCGTTCTGGATCTCGGCCGATGGCATCGCGGTGACCGCCGATCCGGCCGCCTCGACCGCGACCAACGGCATCCTGGCGGAGTGGAATGGCACAAGGCACTCCGATGCGACGCCGAGTCTGCTCGGACCCACGCGCCAGGGCAGTCAGTGGCTGATCGCCGCGCTGGCGCCGATCGGTGCGGAAACGGCCCAGAGTGCACCGGCGCTGCCGACCGCCTGGGCTGTGGTGTACACGGACCTGGATCAGCTGCTGCTGGCGATCCAGGTGAATCGTATCAAATCCGCCGGTTACGACTTCGCGCTCACACAGCTCGATCCGAGCGTTACGCAGCCGCGCCAGTTTGTCAGCACCAGCACCGCACCGCTGTCGGCCCCGGTGGTGCTGCCGGTGCGGCTGCCGGAGCGGTACGCACCGGCGGCGCCCGGCAGTTACCTGCAGGTCGCGATCCGTCCGCACGCCGGCTGGTATCCGGTTACGCAGATCGCCACCGAGATCGGCGTGCTGGCGGTGCTCGCCTGGCTGCTCGGTTTTGGCGCCTACGACCTGACGCACAGTCTGCAGCGGCTGCGGGCCGGACTGTCGATCTACCGCCACCGACTCGGCGGCCTGCGATCGCAGCTGGCGGTGGAAACCGATCGGCGCCGCGAGCTGCAGAAAAGCATCGACTATGCGCGTTATCACGATAGCTTCACCGGGTTGCCGAATCGGCGCTACTTTGTCGACCAGCTCGATCGGGCGCTGCGGGAGGTGCGCAGCCGCCAGCGCGAGCGCCTGGGCGTGCTCCTGATCGATATCTCGCGCTTCAAGTTCATCAACGACTCGCTTGGTCACACGGTCGGCGATGAGCTGATGGTGCAGGCGGCCCGCCGCTTCGAGAAGGCGGCTGCCGAGATCGAGAGCGTGCTGGCACGCTGGGGTGGGGATCAGTTCGCACTGCTGATACTGGACGTCGCGTTCCCGGACGCCGCGCTGGCATTCGCCGCGGTGTTGCAGGATTCGCTGGAAGCGCCGTTCGAGCTGCGCCGGCATCGCATCAGCGTGGCGGCGAGCATGGGGGTCACGTGCGTGGAGGGCGGCACGGCGCGCGCCGAGGATGTGGTGCGCGAGGCCGACATCGCCCTGTCGATGGCCAAGAAGAACGACACACGGCGGGTACTGATGTACGCGCCGGGCATGGGCGGCGCGGCCGCCAACCTGGTGAGCCTCGAGGCCGACCTGCATCTGGCGCTGCGGCAGAATGATCTGCGGCTGCTGTTCCAGCCGATCGTCGAGCTGCAGCACTACCGCATGGTCGGCGCCGAGGCGCTGCTGCGCTGGCGACATCCGGTCGAGGGTCTGCTGCTGCCCGAGCGTTTTCTGGCGATTGCGGAAGAAGCCGGACTGATGGTGACCATCACACGCCAGATCATCGCGCGCGTCTGCCGGCTCGCGGTGCAGTGGCGGCAGATTGTGCCGCAGACCCCGTTCTATATGAGCGTCAACCTGTCGGCGTCGTCGTTGCGCGATCCGCAGCTGGTCGATTTCGTGTCCGGCACGTTGCGCGAAGCCGGCCTGCCGCCCGACGTGCTCAAGCTCGAGGTCAGCGAGATCTCGCTGATCAGCAACGTCGGTGCGGCGCGCGAAGCGCTCGAGCGGCTGCATGCGCTCGGCATCCAACTGATGCTGGACGACTTCGGCACCGGCTTTTCATCGCTGAACTATCTGCAGCTGTTTCCGATCGACTACGTCAAGATCGACCGGCCGAAGGTCGAGCGCACCTCCGGCGGCCGGGTCAACAGCGGCATGACACCGGCGATGCTGCAGATGGCCTCGAGCATGGGGCTGACCGCGATCGCGGAAATCGTCGAGACCGAGGAGGCCGCCGACGGCCTGCGCAAGATGGGCTGCGAATACGGCCAGGGCCTGTTCTACAGCGAAGCCGTGGCGGCCGAAGTAGCGCTCGGTTATCTGCGCGGCGAGGCACCGCCGAAGCGTTCATCCGCGCCGCCGGTGTCGGCCGAACCTACCGAGCTTAGCGCCACCACGCTCACCGCAGCGGCCAACGGCGCCGGCAAGTCCCCTGAGGATGACTCGCCGACCCTGGTGATTCCGATCGAAGACAGCGGGGCGACCATGGAGGTTCCGACGCTACTTCGCACTTTCAGGGGTTGATCGACCATAAGACGGCCCCATACTGGACGCAGTAAGCTGCTGCGCCTAAAATATTGATTATGAACGATACCGTCACCGAATCCGCCCCGACGACCATGCCGCCGCCGCCGCTGGTATTTACCGACGCCGCGGCCCGCAAGGTCAGCGAACTGATCGCCGGGGAGGGCAACCCGAACCTGATGCTGCGCGTGTTCGTGCAGGGCGGCGGCTGCTCCGGCCTGCAGTACGGTTTCGAGTTCGACGAGCAGGTTCAGGACGGCGACACCTGCCTGGAGAATCAGGGGGTCAAGCTGCTGATCGACCCGATGAGCTTCCAGTACCTGGGTGGCGCCGAGATCGATTTTCGCGACAACCTCGATGGCGCGCAGTTCGTGATTCGAAATCCCAGCGCCCAGACCACCTGCGGATGCGGGTCATCATTCAGCGTCTGATCAGACTCCGGCGGCACGCGTCACGCGCGTTGCGATGAGCCGGACCGCCGCCCTTCGCTCCTACCATCACCCGCGACATGAGCCGGGACGACGCCCGACCCCGACGATACGCATGGCGATGAGCCGCAGCGCTCCGGCGAGCGATGAAGTCATCGCGGCGGTTGATCTGGGATCCAACAGCTTTCACATGGTGGTCGCGCGCTATTCGCACGGCCAGCTGGTCATCATCGACCGGCTGCGCGAGATGGTGCGCCTGGCGGCCGGACTGGGCGAGGACGGTCGCCTCGACAAGGACGTGGCCGCGCGCGCCCTGGCCTGTCTGCAGCGCTTCGGCCAGCGGTTGCGCGACATGCACGCCGCGAATGTGCGCGTCGTGGGTACCAATGCGCTGCGCGTGGCGCGGCGCAAGCAGGCATTTCTGGAACGCGCGCGCGAGGCGCTGGGCTTCCCGATCGAGATCGTCTCGGGAATGGAGGAGGCGCGCCTGATCTACTCCGGTGTCGCCAACAATCTGCCGATGGACGAGGAGCGGCGGTTGGTGGTGGACATCGGCGGCGGCAGCACCGAGCTGATCATCGGCGAGCGCTTCGAGCCGCTGGTGCTCGAAAGCCTGCAGATGGGCTGCGTCTCGGCCAGCCAGAAGTTCTTCGGCGACGGCCGTCTGTCGGCCAAGCGCATCGAGCGCGCGCGACTGGCGGCGCGCCTGGAACTCGAACCGATCCAGGCGGCGTTCCTGCGCCAAGGCTGGGCCCGGGCCTTCGGCAGTTCCGGCACGGTGCGCGCGATCGCCGACAGCGTTCGCGAACTTGATCCGGCGGCAACCGCGATCACGCCAGCCGGCAATGAGCTACTGCTGCAGCGCCTGGCCGAGGCCGGTCACACGCGCGAGCTCGATCTGGACGCGGTCACCGATGAGCGTCGTCCGGTGTTTCCGGGCGGTGTCGTGATCATGACCGAGATCGTCGATGCGCTCGGCATTCAGCAGCTGCGTTTCGTCGAAGGCGCGCTGCGTGACGGCCTGCTGTACGACATGATCGGCCGCATGACGCGCTCGGATGCGCGCGAGCGCACGGTGAGTTCGATGGAGCGGCGCTATCACGTCGACGCCGAACAGGCTGCGCGCGTGGAGGCCACGGCACTGCAGTTCCTGGCGCTGGTGCGCGAACCGTGGGGGCTGGATGATCCGCTGGCGGAGCTGATGCTGAAGTGGGCGGCGCGCTTGCATGAGATCGGTCTGGACGTGGCCCACAGCGGCTATCATCGCCACGGCGCATACCTGCTCGATAACGCCGACATGCCGGGGTTTGCGCGTGAGGAACAACAACTGCTGGCACGCCTGGTCGGCGGTCATCGGCGCAAGCTCACCGCGCAGGGATTGGAAGATCTGATTCCGCCGTGGGATCGACGGGCGATGCACTTGATCGTGCTGCTGCGACTCGCCGTACTACTGCACCGCGGACGCAGTGGCGTCGCGCTGCCCAACATCGAGCTGAGCGCGCGCGGCTCGACGCTCGAGCTGCGCTTTGCGTCGCGCTGGCTCAAGGAGCATCCGCTCACGGTGGCCGATCTTTCGCTCGAGATCGAATTCCTGCGCCCGCACGGCATCCGGCTGCGGGTGTTCTCCGGCAATCGTCCGGGTTGAACGCTACTGCGGCGGCGGCGCCGGTGTGCCGGCGTAGCGCTCGAGCAACTCTGCTTGACTGTCGACCGGCGTGGACTGACTGGCAGTCAGACGCGTATAGGTGCCGTCGGCATTGAGTGCCCAGGTATTGGTATTGTCGGTCAGCATCGTCTCCAGATCCTTGAGGATGCGCTTGCGGTGCTCGGGGTGCAGCACCGGGAACGCGATCTCGACCCGGCGGAAGAAGTTGCGCTCCATCCAGTCGGCGCTCGACAGATACAGCTCGGGTGAGCCGTCGTTCTCGAACCAGTAGGCGCGTGAGTGCTCGAGGAAGCGCCCGACGATCGACAGCACGCGGATATTGTCCGAGACGCCCGCCACGCCGGGGCGCACCGCGCACACGCCCCGCACGATCAGATCGATGCGCACGCCACTGCGGGAAGCACGGTACAACGTCTCGATGGTCTGCGGATCCACCAACGCATTCAGTTTGACGATGATGCGGGCGCTCTTGCCGGCCAGCGCGTGCGCGCTTTCGCGCTCGATCAGCGCCTGCACCGACTCGTGCAGGTTGAAGGGCGATTGCAGCAGCCGCCGCAGCTTCGAGGTGCGCGTCAGGCTGGTGAGCTGCAGGAAGATCTCGTGCACGTCCGAGCCGATGTCCTCATCGCAGGTGAACAGCCCGTAGTCGGTGTAGGCGCGCGCGGTGCGCGGATGATAGTTGCCGGTGCCGAGGTGACAGTAACGACGGATTCCGTCAGCCTCGCGCCGCACCACCAGCGTCATCTTGGCGTGGGTCTTGTAACCGACCACCCCGTACATCACGTGCGCCCCGGCCTCCTGCAGGCGCGTGGATAGCTCGATGTTGGCTTCCTCGTCGAAGCGCGCACGCAATTCGATGATGACGGTCACGTCCTTGTAGGCCATCGCGGCCGCGACCAGCGAATCGACGATCGGAGAATTGTCGCCGGTGCGATACAGGGTCTGCTTGATCGCCAGCACGCCGGGATCAGTGGCCGCCAGGCGCAGCAAATCCATCACCGGTCCGAAGCTGCGGTACGGATGATGCAGCAGCACGTCGCGGTGCCGGATCACCGAGAACAGATCGGTGGCGCCGACTAGGCGCGCCGGCAGGCCAGGCGTGAACGGCGCGTATTTCAGATCGGCGCGTTGCGCCAGGTCGTAGATCGCGGAAAAGCGATTCAGATTGACCGGCCCGGGTACCTGGTAGCAGTCCAGTTGCGTGAGCGCGAACTGCTGCAGCAGAAATTCCACCACGTCGTGAGGACAGTTGGCCGCGGTCTCGAGCCGCACCTCCGCGCCGTAGCGTCGCTGCGCCAGCTCGCCCTCGAGCGCACGCCGCAAGTCGTCGACTTCTTCGTCATCGACGAACAGATCGCTGTTGCGCGTGAGCCGGAACTGATAACAGCCCAACACCTGCACGCCTTCGAACAGGTGTGTGACGAACGCCTCGACGATGGTCGACAGCGCGACGAAGCGGCGTTGCGGGCCGCTGTCCGGCAATGCCACGATGCGCGGCAACGAGCGCGGCGCCTGCACGATCGCGAGCTCACTGTCGCGGCCGTAGGCGTCCTTGCCCGACAGCCGCACGATGAAGTTCAGGCTCTTGTTCTGGATGCGCGGGAACGGGCGCGCGGGATCCAGCCCGAGCGGGCTCAAGACCGGCTCGACCTCCGCCAGAAAGTGATGTTCGACCCAAACGCGCGTGTCTGCGTCCCAGTCGACCTCGTCCTGCACTTCGATGCCCGCCGCCGCCAGGGCCGGCAGCAACACCTCGTTAAGACAGGCGTATTGATCGTGCACCAGCGCGGTCGCGCGCTGGTGGATGGCCGCGAGCTGATCGGCGATTGCCAGTCCGTCCGGGCCGATCTGTGCGGATCCAAGCTCGAGCAACTGCTTCAAGCCGGCGACGCGGATCTCGAAGAACTCGTCCAGGTTGCTGGACGAGATGCACAGAAACTTCAATCGCTCCAGCAGCGGCACGCGCGGATCCAGGCTCTGGGCCAGCACTCGCTGGTTGAATTCGAGCGACGAGAGCTCGCGGTTGATGAAGTGCTGCGGTGAGCGCAGCGCCGGTTGATCCATGTTGTTGACGGCCTGAACGGTCTTGCGGGCGCGCACTGCGCGTCTGGTAGCCATACGGCAGCCATTCTAGCGGTCGCCGGCAGCGCCCCCAGATGAAAATACTGTTACAGCGAGCTGCCGCGGTACAGCGCCCCCAGCGGAACCGCGTGCCGGGCTCCGGTGACCGACGGCAAATTCCCCGGCAGGCCGGACACATAGCGATGCGCCAGCCAGGCGAAGCCGGCCGCCTCGACGTGCTCGGGGGCGATACCGGCGCACGCGGTGCTGTCCACCTGCGAGTGCGGCAACAGGCGCCGCAGGCGCGTCATCAAATCGACATTCAAGGCGCCGCCGCCGCAGATCAGTACCCGGCGTGGCTGGTCGCCGGGTCCCGAGCGCACGCCGTCAGCAATCGTGCGCGCGGTGAGCTCGCTCAGCGTGGCCTGTACATTCACCGGCTCGAACGTCTGTCCTTCGAGGAACGCGTCGAGCCACTGTTCACTGAAGTGCTCCGGACCGGTGCTCTTGGGGGCCGGCCGCGCGAAGTACGGGTCGGTCATGATGCGTGTCAGCAGCTGTGGCTGTACGCAACCGCTGGCTGCCCAGGCGCCATCGGCGTCGTACGAGCGATTCAGATGCCGGCGCGCCCAGCCATCCATACGATTGTTGCCCGGGCCGGTGTCAAAGCCGGTGACCGAGCCGTCGGCGGCGATCAGCGTGACGTTGGCAATGCCACCGATGTTGACCACGGCGGTCTTGTCGCCGGCGCGCGCGAACGCCGCGGCATGGAATGCCGGCATCAGCGGCGCGCCCTCACCGCCGGCCGCCAGGTCGCGGCGGCGAAAATCCGCCACCACGTCGATGCCGAGGCGCTCGGCGATGATGTTGGGGTCGCCGATCTGCAGTGTGAAGGGCGCCTCGCCCTGCGGGTGATGCCACACCGTTTGGCCGTGACTGCCCAGGGCGCGCACGGCACTGGGCGGGAGTTTATTCGCCTGCAGCAGCCGCTCGGCCGCGGTGGCGAATTCGGCGGCCGCGATGGTGTCGAGCTGGCCAAGCTCGATCAGGCCGATGTGCTGGGGGTCGCCGGCCAGCCGCCGCAGGCGCTGCTGCAACGGGGCCGGCCAGTCGTGGTGTCCGGCGGCGCGCAGTGCCATGCCGCTGCCATTGATGTCGAGCAGCGCGGTGTCGATGCCGTCCATGCTGGTACCGGAGATGAGGCCGACGTACAGGGTCATGGCCGGCAGTTTACGCCAAGAATTTATGGCCGCGGCGTGCCGCGCGCATCCTGCTAGAGTTACCTTCAATCCGTATGAGCGTCCCACAGGAAAACATCCGGGAGCAGATGGCCGAGCTGGCGCGCGGTGCGTCGGAAGTGCTGCTGCCGGCGGAGCTCGAGTCCAAGCTCAAGAGTGGCCGGCGGCTGAAGATCAAGGCCGGATTTGATCCGACCGCGCCCGATCTGCACCTGGGACACACCGTGCTGATCAACAAGATGCGCCAGTTCCAGCAGTTCGGGCACGAGGTCATCTTTCTGATTGGAGATTTCACCGGGATGATCGGCGATCCGAGCGGGCGCAACGTCACGCGCCCGCGCCTGACGCCGGAGGAGATCAAGGCCAACGCCCGCACCTACGAGCAGCAGATCTATCGGATCCTGGATCCGGCGCGCACGCGAATTGATTTCAACTCGCGCTGGTTCGGGCCGATGACCGCGGCCGGATTGATCGAGATCGCGGCCCAGCACACCGTGGCGCGGATGCTCGAGCGCGACGATTTTTCCAAGCGTTACGACAGCAATCAGCCGATCGCGGTGCACGAGTTTCTATATCCGCTGGTTCAGGGCTACGACTCGGTGGCGCTGCAGGCGGACGTGGAGCTTGGCGGCACCGACCAGAAGTTCAATCTGCTGGTCGGGCGTCAGCTGCAGCAGCACTACGGCCAGGAAGCGCAGGTGGTATTGACGATGCCGCTGCTCGAGGGGCTGGACGGCGTCAACAAGATGTCCAAGTCGCTCGGCAACTATATCGCCATCAACGATGCCGCCGACGACATGTTCGGCAAGCTGATGTCGATCTCGGATGATCTGATGTGGCGCTACTTGGAGCTGCTGAGCTTTCGCCCGCTGACCGACATCGCGGCACTTAGGCAGGCGGTCGCCGAGGGCCGCAATCCGCGCGATGTGAAGTTCGAGCTGGCCGCCGAGATCGTCGCGCGCTTTCACGACCGCGGAGCCGCGGCCAAGGCCCAGGCCAACTTTCAGGCGCGCTTTGCGCACAAGACCCTGCCCACGGATCTGCCTCTGACCCGGGTCAGCGCCCCCGACGGCCAACTGACGCTCGCGGCCGCGCTGACCGCGGCCGGACTGGCCGCCAGCGGCTCGGAAGCGCGGCGCAAGATCGCCGAAGGCGCGGTGCGGATTGACGGCGAAAAGGTAACCGATGCTGCGCTGCGCCTGGCTGTGGGCGAAACCCACATCCTGCAGATAGGAGCACGCCGCTTTGCCCGGGTGGCCCTCGATAAAGCCTAGGAAGCTCATCGACTTTCCTGCGGGGCGCCGCCCGCATGACAATACGTTGACAGCGTGGCGCCGACCCCTATAATGCGCCCCCTCAACTCAGTAGCTCCCCGACGTGCGCGCACTGCGGGCATGGCGGCGGATCGTTGTTGATTGATTATGTTGACGGGAAGAGCCGCAGGGCTATACTTCCCGGCCCTTTCTGCGGCCCATGAGGGTCGTGGTTTGCTGCGGCCGTTAGCGCCACAGCTGCTCTTTAAAAATTTGGCAGGTAACTTGTGTGGGAACTCGCGTCGGTACGTCCTTTGGATGCCATTGACCGAGTGACCAAAAGTCCAGCGATGTAAGTTGGGCCTTTGAATCATTCATCACTTAAGACTCAAGATACATTTGATATTTAAGTGAAGAGTTTGATCCTGGCTCAGATTGAACGCTGGCGGCGTGCCTAACACATGCAAGTCGAGCGGTAACAGGTGTAGCAATACATGCTGACGAGCGGCGAACGGGTGAGTAACGCTTCGGAATCTGCCCAGTAGTGGGGAATAACTAACCGAAAGGTTAGCTAATGCCGCATACGACCTACGGGTGAAAGG
>DASXYW010000116.1:0-22349 GCA_036502265.1 Steroidobacteraceae bacterium
CAAGAATATCGAGCTGCGCGTGGAAGGACGCTACGACACCTACGACGCCTACTCGACCAAGGTTGCGCAGGGCTGGCTTGAAGCACTCTACAAGTTCTAGGGGGGCCGTATGAGTGCACGCGATGTTCTGTCCTTGATCAAGGAGAGAGAGGTGCGGTGGGCGGATCTGCGCTTTACCGACACCCGAGGCAAGGAACAGCACGTGAGCATTCCGGCGCGGTACGTGACGGAGGAGTTTTTCGTCGAGGGCAAGATGTTCGACGGCTCCTCGATTGCCGGCTGGAAGGGGATCAACGAGTCGGACATGATTTTGCTGCCCGATGCGGACACGGCGGTGGTGGATCCCTTTTTCGAGGACACCACGGTCGACATACGCTGCGATGTGATCGAACCGGCCACGATGCAGGGGTATGAGAGGGATCCGCGCTCGCTGGGCAAGCGCGCCGAGGCGTACCTCAAGTCGACTGGGATTGCCGACAAGGCGCTGTTTGGGCCGGAGAACGAGTTTTTCATCTTCGATGCGGTGCGCTGGAGCGCGGATCTTAGGAGCGCCAGCTACGAGGTGGACTCGATCCAGGGCTCGTGGAACTCCAACCTGGGGTTTGATGAGGGCAATAAGGGGCACCGGCCCGGGGTGAAGGGCGGGTATTTCCCGGTGCCGCCGGTGGATGCCTACCAGGACATCCGCTCGGCGATGTGCAAGGCCTGCGAGGAGATGGGCTTGATCGTGGAGGTGCACCACCACGAGGTCGCCACCGGAGGTCAGGCTGAGATCGGTATCGGGGCCAACACGCTGGTGAAGAAGGCCGATGAGGTGCAGATCCTCAAGTACGCGCTGATGAATGTCGGCGCCAACTACGGCAAGAGCGTGACCTTCATGCCCAAGCCGCTGGTGGGTGACAACGGCAGCGGCATGCACGTGCACCAGTCGCTGTCCAAGGATGGCAAGAACGTGTTCGCGGGGGACAAGTACGCCGGGCTGTCCGAAACCTGCCTGTACTACATCGGCGGCATCATCAAGCACGCCAAGGCGATCAACGCCCTGACCAACGCGACCACCAACAGCTACAAGCGCCTGGTGCCCGGCTTTGAAGCCCCGGTGATGCTGGCTTACTCGGCCCGCAATCGCTCGGCCTCCATTCGGGTGCCGTGGGTTTCCTCCCCCAAGGCGCGGCGCATCGAGGTGCGATTCCCGGATTCCACCGCCAATCCGTACTTTGCCTTCGCTGCAATGATGATGGCGGGGCTGGATGGGATCCAGAACAAGATCCATCCGGGAGATCCGGCCGACAAGGACCTGTATGACTTGGAACCCGAAGAGGCCCAGCACATCCCCACCGTGTGTCACTCGCTGGACATGGCCTTGGAGTACCTGGATCGGGACCGGGAGTTCCTGAAGCGCGGCGGGGTGTTCACCGACGACGTCATCGATGCCTACATCGCCCTGAAAATGCAGGAGGTCACGCGCTTGCGCATGACCACCCATCCGGTCGAATTTGACATGTACTACAGCGTCTAGCAGGCCGGGGTGCGCGAGGGCTATGCTTGCTGCGGATGAAGCGCACCGATCCAGGCAGAACGGCGGCGCCGATGGTGACATCGGCGCTGGCCGGCTTGAGCGCGCTGCTGCTGGTTGCCGCGGTGGCCGGCGCGGCGGCACCGAGCACCAGCTCGCCGACCACGACCCTGTATCGCTGGGTCGATTCCGACGGCATCGTGCACTACTCCGACCGTCCGCAG
The DNA here is from genome assembly GCA_036502265.1 of Steroidobacteraceae bacterium. Lineage (GTDB taxonomy): Bacteria > Pseudomonadota > Gammaproteobacteria > Steroidobacterales > Steroidobacteraceae > FEN-1191. The sequence continues at coordinate 1,741 of DASXYW010000116.1, forward strand.
CCCGGCGCCCAGGTAATCCACATCCAGGGCGCCCAAACTTACAGTGCGCCGCCCGCTCCCAAGACCGATGTGTCGAAGTCGTCGGGGCCCCTCGAACCATCCCTGTATCAATCCTGTGCCATCGTCGAGCCAGGGCAGGAATCGACCTTCGCCAACCCCGAGAACGTGCCGATATCGGTGCGCATCAGCCCGGCGTTGCGTCCGGGCGATCAGCTCGAGGTCTCGGTGGATGGAGCCGTCCTGCAGCCGGTCGGCGGCGGCCTGCAGTATCAGATCACCGCTCCCGAGCGCGGTGCTCACACGGTCACCGCCGCGGTGCGCGATGCCGATGGCAAGGCGGTGTGCCAGGCCGCGTCAGTGACCTTCAGCGTCCAGCGCACCTCGTTGCTGTCGCCACAGTCGCCGCTGCGACCGCACTAGACCGAGCGGCGTTGTGGCAGCCGGTGCGCGCACCGCGGGAGGCACGCGGTGGCGATTGAGCATCTGGCGCCCTCGCCGCTATCGCATTTCGATCCGGCCGATCTGCTCGACGTGCTGGCGACCGGTGTGGTCGTGCTCGACAGCCAGCTGTGCGTGGTGTACGCCAACGTCGGTGCGCAGGATCTGCTCGCCGTCGGACTAAACAAGACCCGCGGTCGGCCGATCGCGGAGCTGTTTGCCGATCCCGAAGGCCTGGACGCCGTATTACGACGTTCGCTCGAGCACAACGAGACCTGTTCCGAGCACGAGATCCGTCTCACGCCGGTCGGCCTGGCGGGCAAGCGCGATCCGGTGGTGGTGGACATCACTGCGACGCCGCTGGAAGGCCAGGTCACCGGAACGCATCTGCTGCTCGAGCTGGCCGACGCGCGCACCCGCCAGCGCATCACACGCGAGAGCGAGATGCTGTCGCGCCTGGACGGCAGCCGCCTGATGGTTCGGCAGCTCGGCCACGAGATCAAGAATCCGCTCGGCGGGTTGCGGGGCGCGGCGCAGCTGCTCGACCGCGAGCTGCACGACGGCGCGCTGAAGGAATACACCACCGTCATCATCAACGAGGCCGACCGCCTGCGCGCACTGGTGGACAGCATGCTGGGGCCGTCGCGTCCGCCGCTACTGGCGGCGGTCAACATTCACGAGCTGTGCGAGCACGTGTTTCACCTGCTGCGCAGCGAGGCGCCGGCGGGGGTGATGATAGAGCGCGATTACGATCCCAGCCTGCCCAACGGCCGCTTCGACCGGAATGAGATTATCCAGGCGCTGCTGAATGTCGCCCGCAATGCGCTGCAGGCGGTGACGAGCGAGCGCGGCCACATCACCTTGCGCACGCGCGCCCTGTCGAACATCAACATCGGCACCGAACGCCACCGCCTGGTGGCCAATCTGCAGATCGAAGACAACGGCGACGGCGTGCCGCCGCAGCTGCATCGCAGCGTGTTCTACCCGCTGGTCACCGGTCGGCCCAATGGCAGCGGCCTGGGCCTGGCGGTGGCTCAGGATCTCGTGACCCGGCATGGCGGTATCGTCGAATTCGAGAGCCGTCCGGGTTGCACCATCTTCTCGTTGCTCTTGCCGCTCGAGGCCACCGAATGAATGCACCACCCCTGCGTGTTTGGCTGGTCGATGACGACACCTCGATCCGTTGGGTGCTGGAACGGGCACTGAAGAACGGCGGCATGGTGCCGAAGGCGTTCGACGCCGCCGAGCCGGCACTGGCGGCACTGCGCCACGATGCCCCGGATGTGCTGATCACCGATATCAGGATGACCGGGCCGTCGGGACTGGACCTGTTGCGCCGGGTGCACGATGCGCATCCGGAGCTACCGGTGATCGTTATGACTGCCTATTCGGATCTGGGCAGCGCGGTCTCTGCTTACGAGAGCGGCGCGTTCGAATACCTCGCCAAGCCGTTTGATATTGATCACGCGGTGGACCTGGTGAAGCGTGCGGCCGCCGCGGGGATCCGCAGCGCGGCCGACGCGGCCAGTGTGATGCCGCCGATTCCCGACCTTCTGGGTCGGGCGCCGGCCATGCAGCAGGTGTTTCGCGCCATCGGCCGGTTGTCGCGCTCCAGTGTGAACGTCCTGATTACCGGGGATTCGGGCACCGGCAAGGAGCTCGCGGCGCGCGCACTGCACGAGCACAGTCCGCGCTCGAACAAGCCGTTCATCGCGCTCAATACTTCCGCGATTCCGGCCGAGCTGCTCGAGTCGGAGCTGTTCGGGCACGAAAAGGGCTCATTCACCGGTGCCGACAGCCTGCGGCGCGGTCGCTTCGAGCAGGCCGATGGCGGTTCGTTGTTCCTGGATGAGATCGGTGACATGTCGACCTCGCTGCAGACGCGCCTGCTGCGGGTGTTGGCGGAAGGCGAGTTCTATCGGGTCGGCGGACAGACGCCGATCCGGGTCGACGTGCGCGTGATCGCTGCCACCCACCAGAATCTGGAGCAGCGCGTGCGTCAAGGGCTGTTTCGCGAGGACCTGTTCCACCGCCTCAACGTGATCCGCATCGAGCTGCCGCCGCTGCGCGCGCGGCGCGAGGACGTGCCCGATCTGCTCGCGCACTACATGCGCGTCGCGGCCCAGGAACTCGGCGTCGAGCCCAAGACCTTGACCGACGATGCGATCGCACGCCTAAGCGCCTACGCGTGGCCGGGCAACGTGCGTGAGCTGGTGAATCTGTGCCGACGCCTCACCGTGCTGGCTCCCGGCAACGAGATCCGCATCCAGGATCTGCCGGCTGAGATCATCGGCGAGGCGACCAGCGCCACGGATCAGGATTGGACTGCTGCGTTGGCGATCTGGGCCGACCGGCAGTCACACTCGCCGACCCGTCCACTGCTGGACGACGCGCTGCCGGCCTTCGAGGGCACGCTGATCCGCGTGGCTCTGCGCCACACCCAGGGGCATCGGCAGGAGGCTGCGAAGCTCCTGGGCTGGGGCCGAAACACGCTCACGCGCAAGCTTAAGGAGCTGGGCATGAGCGATATCGACGATCAGGATTAGACCGCGCGGGCGCGAAGACACTCTAAGGTTCGGCCGCGCGCGAAACTGTCGACCATGTCGGTCTGCGCAGGCAAGGCGTGCCTGTAAGATATGGCGCTTGACATGAACCTATCGAACTGGTCACAGATCGCGCACCAGATCCTGCTGGATAACAGTCCGTCGGCCTGGCTGTACGCGGTGTCGGCATTCCTGCTGAGCTTCTCGATTCTGCCGCTGGTGCGCGGTTTCCTGCGCGCACGCCGCCGCGCGCGCTACGCCCACCGCGAGATGCCGCTGGCCGCCGCCCTGATTGGGCATCTGGCCGAGCACACCAGCCGCGTAGTGCTGTGGATCGTGGCGCTGTACCTGGCGGAAAACATCCTGACGCTGCCCAAGCGCGTGGACATGGTGTTCTCGATCGCGATCGTGATCGGCATCTGGTTGCAGCTCGGCCTGTGGGCCGTGGCCTCGTCGCGCTTCGCCGTGCACCGGCACGAGGACCGTGGCAGCGACACGCGCCTGAGCGGCACGATGGACGTGGTGCTATTCGTCGCTGCGATGGTGATCTGGGTGGTGGTCGCGCTGCTGGCGATGGAGAATCTGGGCATCAACGTCGGGCCGCTGATCGCGGGCCTCGGCGTCGGTGGCATTGCGATCGCGCTGGCCGTGCAGGCGATCCTCGGCGATCTGTTCGCCTCGCTCTCGATCGCGCTCGACAAGCCGTTTGTCGTCGGTGACAGCCTGCGGGTGGACGGCTTCGAAGGCACGGTCGAACAGATCGGCATCAAGAGCACGCGCCTGCGCAGCATCACCGGCGAGCAGATCATCATCGCCAATGCCGACCTGCTCAAGAGCCGGGTGCGCAATCTCGGGCGCGCCAGCGAACGGCGCGTGCTATTCACGCTGGCACTGGCATACAACACGCCGGTGGAGAAACTGCAGCGGGTGCCGAAGATCGTGACCGAGGCGGTCGCCTCCTATGCCGGCACACGCTACGTGCACTGCATGCTGCGCGAACTGGGCGAATCGGCGCTGCTGTTCGAGGTGTGCTTCTTCGTTGAGAACACGCCGCGCCGGAATGTGAGCGAGGCGCTGGATCAGGTGAATCTGCAGATCCTGCAGGGATTCGCCCAGGCAGGAATCGAGTTTGCCTATCCGACCCGCACGCTGTTGCTGCGCGAGCCGCTGCGCGATCCGGATCCGTCCGGCTGATCCTCGAACGGCGCCGGCGGCGTGTAAGCCGCGAACACCGGACGCCAGCGCGCCAGTGCGCCCACCAGCGGCATGCGGTTGACGAACTGCAGCACGCCATGCTCATCGATCCAGTCGGCGTAGCCGCGGTATACCGGGTCAAGCGACAGATGCCGCTCCTCGGTCTTGGCGCGTATGTAATAGATCAGGTTCAGCGCCACCAACAGTACGCAACGGCGCACCGTGGCGTCGAGGCCGCCGGTGAGCATGAACGGCGTCGAGATCAGCCACCACGACAGGTTCTTGGAAAGGTAGGCCGGATGCTTGGTGTAGCGATACGGGCCGTTGGTGATGATGCCGCGGTGGGTCAGGTTGGAGAAACGCGCTCCGAACGAGATCGTCGCCCAGACGTACACCACGACCAGCGCCAGGATCAGGCAGCCCCACAGGTCATACAGCCACGGATAGGGGCTGAACCAGACGCCCCATGACTGTCCGGTGTCATAGTCGATGTACTGCCGGCTGATCAGCGACCAGAATGGCTGATAGCACACCAGCGCGCTGGCCCAGCCGAGCATGCTCGGTTCGGTCGAGCGGATGTGCGTATCCGTGGCCTTGAGCGACATCAGATAGGTCATCGACACCAGGCTCACGTCGATGAAGAACAGAAAAAAATACGCCCAGTCGTACACGCCCTGGAATTGATGCAGCTGTGTCAGGTCGTAGTGCAGGAGCTTGTTCAGGTTGTCGCAGAAATAGGTGAACATCAGCGGCAGGAAGTAACCCTTCACCAGCCAGCCGAGCAGCTGCTGACCGATGAGCCACGGCGACAGCCCGCGCCAGCGTCCCAGTAGCGCGCGCCCGAGCTGCCACAACCCGTCGTAGGGCTCACGTATGCGTCGGTCGACCCAAAACAGATACGGCACGGCGAGCAGAGCCCAGAGCGGCAACAGCACCTGCAGCGCCTGGTAGTAGTTGCCGTAGAACTGATCGCCCTGGTTGTATTCGGGAAACACCCAGTACAGCAGCGCGACGAAACTCACGCTGCCGATCAGGCCCACGCATTTGGTGCCGACCCGGCCCCAGTCGACTGCGGCCGGCGCTGCCTTCAGCACCCGGCGTTGCACGTGCTGCCACAGCAAGTCCGGAATGAACACACCCAGCGCGGTGCAGCCCATGACGATCAGCGCCAGGTAGGCGATCTGCTGAAATGGCGGCCAGAAGTTCAGCACCGCAACACTGGCAAGCATGCTGAGGGTGCCAATCCAGGCGACCGCGGCGTGGGTGGCGGAGGTCGGTGGCGCGCGGCGATCGATGCGGGAACGCATGGCGCCATTGTGCCAGAGCGTTCTGCTAACGTAGCGGCGGTGACGCGACGTGAGCATTCGTTACGCTGGCTGTTCGGTGTGGTGCTGCTGTGGCGGCTGCTGTTTCCATTCTTCGACTCGCCGTTGGCGCACCTGTTTTCCGATCCGGCCCGGCACTGGGCCAACGGCGAGCGGTTCTTCAGTCCCGATCTAATCGGCGCCGGCGATCCATTCCTGTACCAGCTGTGGATCTACCTGCTGCGCACGCTGACCGCGGACGATCCGGCCGGCGTGGTGCTTGGCTGCGCACTGCTGTGTGCCGCGATGCCCTACGGCTGGTACCTGGCGCTGCGCGAGCTGCTGCCGCGCGCTCAGGCGCTCATCGGCGGCATCGTCATGGGCGTGATCCCGGCGTTTCTCGGCATCTACGCCTACTTCATGACCGAGACGCTGCTGCTGACACTGACCGGGTTTGCGTTCTGGGCCACGTTTCGCAGCCTGCGCAAACAAACTCTCGCCGCCTTCGCCCTCGCTGCGGTGCTGTGGGTCATGGCGCTGTTCACGCGCAGCATCGCCCTGCCGATGGCGGTGGTGTGCCTGGGGGCAATCTTGCTGCTGCAGCACCAGCGGCTCGCCAAAATGCTGATCGCAGTGCTCGCCTTCGGTGCGCTGGCGGTGCCGGCGGGACTGCACCTGCGCTCGACGCTGCACTTCTTTGCCCCGCTCGGCAACCTGTACCTGTCACAGATCTATAGCGTCAGCGGCAAGCACGACATCAGCATCAATGCCGGCGCGCTCGGCGGCTGGGGCTTCGGCACGCCGAGCTTCTACAATCCGACTTTCTATCCGTTCTCCGGCTGGACCACCGATCGCACCGGCACCGCCTACATCCGCATCGACGTTTCGCAGGGGCGCGCCACCTGGATTGCCGAGAAGCGCCGTATGGCGGCCGAGCGCAGCTTTTCGTGGTGGCGGCAGTACCAGGAGAACCTGATCTATCTGCTCTTCGGCCAGAGCTGGCCGGACAACGACCCGCACGCGCTCAGTGGCCTGGCGACAGTGTGGACGCGCTGGGCGTGGCCGCCGTTGATGCTGCTGGTCGCCTGGGGCTGTGTGCGCCTTCAGTTTCGGGGCCGCCAGTGGCTGTTGCCGATGTGCGCACTCGGCATGCTGGGGTCATTGGCGCTGCAGCGTGACGGCATCATCGAGGGCCGTTACCGCAAGCCGATCGATCCGGTGCTGGTGTCGGCGGCCATCGTGTTGTGGTGTCGCCGGCGCGCGCCGGCAACGGCGCGTCTGGCGCGCGCGGGGTCCTCCTATGATTCGAGTTTTTTTGACTACGTCGAAGTGAGCGCACGCGCTGCCGCCGAGCGTGTCGTGCCGCTGCTGCAGCAGGTGCTCGCGCCGAGATCAGTGCTCGACGTGGGTTGCGGACCGGGCGCGTGGCTCGGGGTCTGGCAGCGACAGGGCGTAGACGACCTGGTCGGAGTGGATGGCGACTACGTCGATCGCAACCGGCTGCCGTTTGCGCACGAGCGCTTTTACGCACATGATCTGGCGCAACCCTTCGACCTCGGGCGTCGCTTCGACCTGGTGCAGTGTCTGGAGGTGGCCGAGCATTTGCCGGCGCGCAGCGCCGAAGGACTGATCGACAGCTTGACCCGACACGGCGATGTGATCGTGTTTTCCGCCGCTCCGCCCGGACAGGGCGGTCACGACCATGTCAACGAGCGCAGCTACGACTACTGGCGCGAGCATCTGGCCCGGCGCGGTTATCGCGCCTGCGACTATCTGCGCCCCAGAATTCTGAGCGAGCGCGCCATCGATCCCTGGTATCGATACAACACGCTGGTGTACGTGCGCGCTGAGCTGCTGGCTGCTCTGCCGCCGGCGCTGACGGCCAGCGTGCTGCCGGATGATCGACGCGTGCCGGACCTGGCGCCGCTGGGTTATCGGCTGCGCAAGCGACTGGTCCGGCATCTGCCGCTGAAGACCATGACCGCGCTGGCACGCTGGAAGGAACGCCTGGAGCACGCGCGCTCATGAGCTGGCCCTCGGTCTTCATGTTGTTGGTAGCCTCGCTCGCGGCCGCCGGCGGACAGCTGCTGCTGAAGTTTGGCGCCGAGCACCGCACCCGGATGGTGGAGTTTTTCAACCACTGGATTGCCATCGGTCTGCTGCTGTATCTGTGCGGTACCATTCTGTGGGTCTACGTACTGTCGAAGGAAAAACTGGTGACGGTCTACGCCTTCACGGCCTTGACCTTCGTGCTGGTTTACCTGGGGGCGATGCTGACACTGGGTGAGACGCTGACATCGCGGGCCGGCGGCGGCGTGCTGCTGGTGCTTGCCGGTCTGTATCTGCTGGCGGGCCAATGAGCGAGCGCGTCGCCGACGTAAGCTTCGTGGTGCCGTGCCATAACGAGCAGCCGGTGGTGATGCAGACTGCGCGGGCGTTGCTGGAGTTGCTCGAACAGCAACGCGCGGCCGGCCGCTGTGGGGCACGCAGCCTGCTGCTGTTCGTCGATGACGGCAGCACCGACGCCACCTGGTCGCTGATCGAGCAGCTGGCACACGCACACCCGGGACTGGTCGCCGGACTGCGCCTGTCACGCAACGTCGGCCACCAGAATGCACTGCTGGCCGGCTTGACGCTGGCGCCCGGCGATGTGCTGATCAGCCTCGATGCGGACCTGCAGGACGACCTGGAGGTGATTCCGCAGATGCTCGATTACTTTCGCAACGGACACGACATCGTGTACGGCGTGCGCGCGCAGCGCGCCAGCGACACTCGCGTGAAGCGCCTGACCGCCTCGGCGTACTACCGGCTGCTGCGCCGTCTCGGGGTCGATGTGATCGACAATCACGCCGACTTTCGCCTGATGAGCCGCCGCGCCATCGAGATGCTGCGCCAGTACGGCGAGGTGAACCTGTTCCTGCGCGGCATCGTGCGCCTGATCGGCCTGCCGTCGGCGCAGGTGTACTACCAGCGCCGCGAGCGCATCGCCGGATCGACCAAGTATCCGTGGTCGCGCATGTCGGCCCTGGCGATCGACGGCATCACCTCGTTCTCGGTATTGCCGCTGCGGGTGATCTCAGTGCTGGGACTGCTGACTTCGGTGTTTGCACTGGCCGTGAGCATCTGGGTGCTGTTGGTCGCGCTGACCAAGCCCTCCGCGGTGCCGGGCTGGGCCTCCACGGTGCTACCGATCACCTTCATCGGCGGCGTGCAGATCCTCTCGATCGGCGTGCTCGGCGAGTACATCGGCAAGATCTACATGGAAACCAAGCGTCGCCCGCGCTTCATCGTCGAGCGCGCGGTAGGTTTGCCGGTGCCGGTGCTGGAACCCTAGCGTTCCTGCGGCAGAAAGATCCACAGCAGCACGTAGATCAGCAGCCCGGCGCCAAAGTACAGCAACGTCAGGCAGAAGATCAGGCGCCAGGCCCAGGATGGCAGATCGGTGCTTTTGCCGAGTCCGCCACATACTCCGCCGATCATGCGGTCGGTGCGCGAGCGCGCCAGCTGGTGCAGGAAGCCATGCGAGCCGGTGCGCGTGCTTGCCGTGCCCTCGAGCGCCGCGGCCTTGGCGCGCACGTATTCCTCATCGCTGATCGCGCCCCGATCGTGCAGGGTCTGCAGCCGCTCGAGCTCTTCGGCGATGCTCACGGGCTGACCCTTTTAGCAGGCCGCGCCGGCGACCGAGGCGCTCATGCGCAGCACCCCGACCAACTGCGAGATCGAGCTCAGCGACTGCGCGTTCAGGTATTGGGCCAGGCCGGCATTGATAGTGCGGCACAGGAGTGGATCGTAGAACAGCGCCGTGCCCAGGCCGATCGCGGTGGCGCCCGCGATCAGGAATTCGAGCGCGTCCTGCACACTGGCGATGCCGCCCTGACCGATGATCGGAACGTTGCGCGGACCGGCGATCTCGTACACCTCGCGCACCTTGAGCAGCGCGATCGGTTTGATCGCCGGGCCCGACAGTCCGCCCTGGCCGTTGCCCAGCACCGGGCGGCGCGTGCTGACGTCAATCGCCATGCCGGTGACGGTGTTGATGACCGCGAGCGCGTCGGTGCCGGCGTCGATGCAGTAGCGGGCGTTCTCGCGGATATCAGTCTGGTTGGGCGACAACTTGGTGATCAGCGGTTTGCGCGTCACTTTGCGGCAGGCCTCGACCACGCGGCCGGACATCTGCGGCACGTTGCCGAATTGCACACCGCCCTGTTTGATGTTCGGGCAGGAGATGTTGATCTCGATGGCATCGATCGGCGAGTCGTCGAACTTGCGCGTGACCTCGACGTACTCCTCGATGGTGGAACCGCAGACATTGGCGATGAAGCGCGTCTCGCTGAAGTCCAGTGCCGGAAGAATCTGGCTGACCACATAATCGACGCCGGGATTCTGCAGCCCGATGGCGTTCAGCATGCCCGAAGGCGTCTCCCAGATGCGGTGCGGTGCATTGCCCGGACGGGCCGCCCCGGTGGTGCCCTTGAGCACGATCGCGCCAGCATCGCGGTTGCTGAAACCTTCGACCCGCGTGTATTCCTCGCCGAAGCCGACGCAACCCGACAACAGCACGATCGGCGATGCGAATTCCAGGCCGCAGAAGCGCAGTCCCAGCGATGCGGGCCGCGACAGCACGGGCGGGACGGCGGGGTCGGCGCTCATGCGAGTGATTATCGCCGATCGGCACGGCGATGGCTTAGGCTAGCGGTATGTTCCACGTGATCCTGCACCAACCGCAGATCCCGCCCAACACCGGCAACATCATCCGCTTGTGCGCCAATACCGGCTGCACGCTGCACCTGATCGAGCCGCTGGGCTTTGAGCTTGCGGCCCCGGCGGTGCGGCGCGCCGGGCTGGATTACGCGGAACTGGCGGTGCTGCGCCGCCACCCAAGTCTGGATGACTGCCTGACCGCGCTCGCCGCGGCGCGTTGCTTTGCGGTCGAGACTGGAACCGGGCGGCGCTACTCCGAGCTGCGCTATCGGCCCGGCGATGCGTTCCTGTTCGGTGCCGAGACCCGCGGCCTGCCGCATGAGCTGCTGCAACGGCAACCCTCCGAGCGGCGCATCAGCATTCCGATGCGTAGCGGCAATCGCAGCCTGAATCTGGCCAATGCGGTGGCCGTGGTGGTGTACGAGGCCTGGCGGCAGAGCGGATTCGCGCTGCAGCCGCTTGCGGCCCAGGCTGTCGGCGGCTAATCGAACTCCGGCCGGATCGGCCGCATCATCAGGCCGCGCACCACGTGCTCGGCCGGCAATTTCTCGTACAGCACGCCGTAGATGCCCTCGGCGATCGGCATGACCACATGCTCGCGCGAGGCGACTCGTCGCAGGGCTGCGGCGGCGTGATAGCCCTCGACCACCTGGCCGATGTCGAACAGCGCCAGCTCCACGCCCCGGCCTTCGGCCAGGGCCAGACCGAAGCGGCGATTGCGCGAATGATCGTCGGTGCAGGTCAGCACCAGGTCGCCAAGGCCGGCCAGTCCCATGAAGGTCTCGCGGCGCGCGCCCAATGCCACCCCGAGGCGCGTCATTTCGACCAGCCCGCGCGTGATCAGTGCGATGCGCGTATTGGCGCCAAATCCGAGTCCATCGGAAAGACCGGCACCGATCGCCAGCACGTTCTTGACGGCCCCGCCGACCTCGACTCCGGTGATATCGGTGGAGGTGTAGGCACGAAAGCTCGCCGAGGACAGGTCGTGCGCCAGCGTCTCGGCATAGTCGGCGTCGGGCGAGGCGATGGTCATGGCGGTCGGCAGACCGGCGCCCACTTCGGCCGCGAAGGTCGGGCCGGACAGCACGGCCACGGCGCGTCCGCTGCCAAGCACCTGGTGCGCCACCTCGTTGGGCAGCTTGCCACTGTCAAGCTCGAAGCCCTTGGTGGCCCAGCACAGGCGGGTGGCCGCCGGCAACATCGGCTTAAGCTGCATCAGCAGTGCGCGAAACGCGTGGCTCGGCACCGCCAGCAGCACGTCTTTGACGCCGTCGATCGCGGCCTCAAGCTCGCCGATCAGTTGCAGGCCCTCGGGGAACTCGACATCGGGCAGGTAGCGTCGGTTGCTGCGCTCCTGCGCCATGGTGGCGACGTGGGCGCGGTTGCGGCCCCACAGCCGTGCCGGGCGGCCGGCGCGCGCGAACTGAATGGCCAGCGCGGTGCCCCACGAGCCCGCACCCAGTACTGCAATGTCGGCGTGCACCAGCGAGCCCGCGGACACTGGATCTGCGCCCCTAGTTCCGGGTGGCGCCGGCGCCGTCGGCCTGCTGCGAGCTCGCGTATAGGGCGTCGAAGTTCACCGGCGGAAGCAGCAGCTGCGGAAAGCCGCCCTGGCTCACCAGTTGCGACACCACTGCGCGCGCGTACGGGAACAGCACGTTCGGACAGATGCTGCCGACCGCGCGCTTGAGCTCCTCGGGCGACAGGTTCTGCATCACGAACGCGCCGGCCTGCTTGACCTCGACCAGGAACAGGGTCTGTTCGGCCTGCTTGGCTGCGACCGTGATGGTGAGCACTACTTCGCGCAGGTCGCCGCCGAGCGGCTGCACCGTGGTGTTGAGATCGAGCGAGATCTGCGGACTCCACTCGCCGTTGCTGCGCGGGCCCTGCGGCGACTCGAACGAGCAGTCCTTCAGGTAGACGCCCTGCAGCGTAAGATTGGTGGCGGGCGCCGGACCTTCAGCCGGCGCGGAGTCTTGTTCGCTTGCCATGGTGGTCGACCTTCTGCGTCAGAATGTAGTGCCGGCGCGCGCCTCAGCGCCGCAGTAGCGGATCCAGCGCGCCCGCCGCATCCAGATCGTACAGGTCATCCGAGCCGCCGATGTGACGCTGGCCGATAAATATCTGCGGTACGGTCTGCCGTCCGCCGCTGCGGCGGATCATAGTCTCACGCTCCTCGGGCTGCGCGTCGACATCGATCTCGCGAAACGCCACGCCCTTACCGGCCAGCAGCTCGCGCGCGCGTGCGCAGTACGGACACCACCCAGTGGCAAACATGACCACAAAGTCGTCAGTGGACGGCGTCATTCGCGAGCCAGCGGCAGGTTCTCGGCGCGCCAGGCCGCGATGCCGCCGCGCAGATTGAACACCTTGGTGAAGCCCTGCTGCGTCAGCGCGCGCACGATGGCCGCGGCCGTGGCGCCGCGATCGCAATACACGATCAGCGCCCGCTCCTTGTATTTCTTGAGCGCATCGCCGGCGGTGGCAACCTGCGCGCCGTCGAAATGGCGCGCGCCGCTGATGTGGCCCTCGTGATAGGCCTCCGCGGCGCGCAGATCCAGCACCGTGGCGCCTTGGTTCATCAGTCGGATCACATCCTGCGGCGCGAGTGCGCCAGCACTGTGCGCACGCAATCGCAGCTCGTACGCCAGCACCGCGGCCGCTGCGGCCAGAGCGAAGGCGACAAGCCATGGGTGATGGCCGGAATACTCGAGCAGTCGATCCATCCGTGCGCGAACTTTCAGTGGGGCAAGCCCGACATTATAGCCGGTAGCGGCGCCGTCTTCAGGCGCGTGCCGTAGCGCCGGTGCAGACGCGCGGCTGGCTGCATGGAATACTTCGCGGCAACCGCGACTTTTGCGCCTGCCATTGATGCGTACACGCTTCCTCGCCGCCCTCGGGTTGCTGTCTGCGCTGCTGTGTGCCGCGCCGGCGCCGGCGGCTACGCAGGGAAAGACCGAGGCCGAACTGCGCGCGCTGCGCGACAAGATCAATCGCGTCACCCAGCAGGTCAGTCAGGATGCGCTCGAGCGCGATCGGCTGTCGGGCAACCTGCGCGCCGCCGAGCTGTCGCTCAACCAGACCCGTGATCAGCTCTCCCGCGTCAGCCGTCAGTACGTAGAGCGCAGCGGCCGGCGCGCGGCGCTGGCACAGGATCGCGCCCAGCAGCAGCAGGCGCTGAGCAACGAACGCGCCACGCTCGCGGCGCAGCTGCGCGTGGCCTACATGATCGGGCACGAGGAGCCGCTGAAGCTGCTGCTGAATCAGCAGGATCCGCTGCGCAGCGGCCGCATGTTTGCCTACTATGCCTATTTCAGTCGCGCGCGCGCCGGACAGATCGCCCAGATCCAGACCCAGGTGAAGCACATCGATGCGCTCGATCAGGAGCTGTCGCAGCAACAAACCGAGCTTGGCAATCTGAAGCTGTCGCAGCAACAGCAGCTGCAGCAGCTGGAGCGCGCGCGCAACGACCGCCAGCAGGTGCTCGCCAGCCTGAATGCCGCTGCGCATACCCGCGAGCAGAGCCTGGCGCGCCTCAAGAGCCAGCAGGCCAATCTGGAAGGCCTGCTGCGCGAGCTCAATCGCTCGCTCAAAGCCGCACCCCCGCCGGACATCTCCAGCGCCTTCGCTCGCTCGCGCGGCCGGCTCATCTGGCCGGTCGCCGGGCACGTGACCGCGCAGTTCGGCGACAACCGCGCCAGTGGCGTGCGCTGGGAGGGTTTGGTGATTGCGGCCGAGCGCGATGCGCCGGTCAAGGCGGTGGCCGCCGGGCGCGTGGTGTACGCCGACTGGTTACCGGGCCTGGGACTGCTGGCGATCATCGATCATGGGGAAGGCTACCTAAGCCTGTACGGCCACAATGACCGGTTGCTCAAGGGCGTCGGCGAATCGGTGCAGGCCGGCGAGACCATTGCTGCCGCCGGGGACACCGGGGGCCGGGCCTCACCCGAGCTGTATTTCGAGCTGCGGCGCGGGGGCAAACCGGTGGACCCGAGCCCCTGGTTCCGGACTCGCAGCCCCCCCTAACTAGCCGCCACCACCGGGTTTTTTGACCCGCGCAAGCGCCTCCTGACGGGTCTCAAAGGCCGCCCGGGGAGGGCGGCCCGGCTAACCCTGAAGGCACTGAGCGCTCCATCTCGGATTGGATGAGGGAAAAGCGACGTCCGTCAAGGATTATGGTCGCTCGGGCAGCGATGCTGGTGCACCTAAGGACTCGAAAGGACGCATGAACATACCCCCGCCCGAGCGCCCGGCGGCCGCCGATCCTTCGTTGGAACCGTACGCACAGTTACTGCGTGCGCTGCTGCCGCGCATGAACAGCGTGAGCGTATTCAACGCCTTGGGCGAGATGCATTGGTCCACGGAAATGGTGGTCGAACCGGCACTTCGGGCGCTGGTTCGGGCCACGATTACCAAGGCAGAAGGCGAGCCGGCCGGACACGGCGAGCAGTGCATGGCCGACAGCGAGCCGACCTATCTGTTCTGGCTGCGACGCGACGATGGCGTCACGCCGGCGCCGTTTGCGGTCGTGGCGATCTGCTTCCGACCCGGCAACGGCGAGAGCGACCTGCGCGCGTTCTCGTTCGTGCACGCGCTGGTCAAGCCCGGCATCGAGTGTCTGCGGCGCGAATTGCTGGCGCGCGACAAGATCATGAACCTTAACAGCTCGCTGCTCGAGCAGGACAACGACCTCGAGATGCTGCTATCGATCACCGGCGGCAGCGACAGCAAGCCGGAGAGCGCCGGTGACTTCAAGGCAATCGTCCAGCGTGCCACCGAACATCTGAAAGTAGGACTATCGGCGCTGATCGTGCCGGAGAAGGGCATCGCGCTGGTGCAGGTGTCGGCCGAATCGCCGATCGACACGTCGCTGCTGGCGAAGGCGCACCGCCACCTGTTGTCGATGGCGCAGATGCGCCACAAGGCCACCATCGTCAATAGCATGGTGCTGACCACTGGCACCGAGTCGAAGACCTATCGCGTGCTGGTGTGCCCGGTGCTGCGTGCCGACGGCAACACCATGGGCGTGCTGGCGCTGTTCCGCAACGAGACCTCGCCGGAATTCACCCCGCACTACGCGCGGCTGACCGAGCTGCTCGCGAACCGGGTCACCACCATCATCGGACACAGCTACGACGCGCTCACCAGCCTTCTGACCCGGCCGGCCTTTGAGCAGCGCGTCAGCGGACTATTACAACCGGTCGCCGGCACGCAGCGCTGCTGGAGCGCGCTGTCGATCGACATCAACCGCATGCACGTGATCAACGACAACTACGGCATGCACATGGGCGATCGGGTGATCGCGCAGCTCGGCGAACTGATTCGCACGCGGCTGCCGCCCGGCGCCATCGCCGCGCGCATCTCGGGCGATCGCTTCGCCATTTTGCTGCCGGCCAACCTGCAGGACGCCGCCAAGTTCGCCGAAGCGCTGCGCGCCGGGGCCGAGGATCTGGCCGCCGTGTTCGGCGACGGCAAGATGCCGGTGTCGGTCAGTATCGGCGTGTCCGCGGTCGATCCCAACTCGAAGGAATTCGCCCACGCGTTCGCGGCCGCCGAGACCGCCTGCAAAGCTGCCAACGATCGCGGCCGCAACCGAGTCGAGGTGTACCAGGAGGCCGACGAGAGCATCGTGCGGCGCTTCACCGACATCAATCTGATCGCTGATCTACGCGCCGCGATTGCCGAGAATCGGCTCGAGCTCAATGCCCAGCTGATCGTGCCGCTGGGGCATCACGCCGGTCCGCCGCACTTCGAGATCCTGCTGCGCATGATCGGCGAAAACGGCGAGATCGTCGGACCGGACCATTTCATGTCGGCGGCGCAGCGCTACCAGCTGATGCCGATGCTGGACCGCTGGGTCATCAAGCATTCGCTCGAGATCCTCAAGCCGCACGTCGAGCTGCTGCGGGCGAGCAAGATCGTGTTCGCGATCAACTTCTCCGGGCAGTCGCTGCAGGACGCCGACTTCACCGAGCACGTGGCGCGCATGATCGAGAGCAGCGGCATCAACCCGTCGCTGCTGTGCTTCGAGCTGACCGAGAGCGCTGCCATCGGCAACCTGGCGCGCGCCGAGACGCTGATGCGGCGACTGCGCAAGCTGGGCTGCAACATCGCGCTGGACGACTTCGGCACCGGCCTGAGCTCGCTTGCCTATCTACGGACCTTGCCCATCGGCATGCTCAAGATCGACGGCAGCTTCGTGCGCGACGTGCTCAAGGACCCGCGCGCCGAATCGATGGTGCAGGCAATCGCGCAGCTGGCGCGCGCGATGTCGCTGACCACCGTGGCCGAGTACGTCGAGACCGACGAGATTCGCAGCCGCATCACCGCGCTGGGTGTGGATTACGGTCAGGGCTTCGCGATCGGACGTCCGGTGCCCCTGGAGGATGTGGTCAGCGAGCTGCCGCTGTACGCGGCCGCTGCTCATCCGAGCGGCGTGTGGCCGGCCAGCGCCAACGCGGCATGACCCGGCGCTGGACGGCGGCCGGCCCCGGTGACTTGGGTCCGCGGCCGCAGCCTTGTAATATTCCGTCCATGTCGCCACGTGCACGCCTGGGACTTGCACTGCTGGTCGGCCTGATGCTCGGGTTATCGCTTTCGGTAGCCTCGCGGGTAGCGGCCGAGCACAGCCCGTCCGATACCACCGCCGTCAACGTGTTGCCCTGGAAGGACGCGCGCCTGATGGCCGAGGTCATGCGGCAGGTGCACGAGAACTACGTCGACCCGGTCGACGATCACGAGCTGATGCAGAACGCCATCCGCGGCATGGTCGAGTCGCTCGACGACCACTCCACGTTTCTGACGCCGGACGAATTCGATGACATGAAGGTCAGCACCAGCGGCGCCTACGCCGGCATCGGCGTTGAAGTCGTGCCCGGTAATGGTGGCGTCAGCGTGGTGCGGCGCATGGCCGGCTCGCCAGCCGACCGCGCCGGGATCCAGACCGGCGACGTCATCGTGCGCATCGATGGCGTGGCGGTCGATTCGTCCGATCTGGAAGCCGCGATCGCGCGCATGCGCGGTCCGGAGGGCAGCTCCATTCGTCTGGCGGTCCGGCGCGAGGGTAATGACTCGCTGCTGCAGTTCGAGGTGCGACGCGCGCACGTCAAGCTGTCGAGCGTCTCGGCCGAGCTGCTAAAGTCGGACTACGGTTATCTGCGCATCAGTAGCTTCACCGACACCACCGCGACCGAAGTGGAGCAGGCGGTCGCGCATCTGGAACGATTGCGCGCCGGCAAGCTTCAGGGATTCATCATCGACCTGCGCAATGATCCGGGCGGGGTGCTCGATGCGGCGATCCAGGTCGCCGATGATTTCCTGGATCACGGCACAATCGTCAGCGCCGAGGGCCGCACCGAAGATGCCCGATTCCGCATCGAGGCCAAACCCGGCGACATCAGTAACGGGGCGCGCCTGGTGGTGCTGGTGAATGGTGGTTCGGCATCGGCCTCGGAGATTCTGGCTGCCGCTTTGCACGACAATCACCGTGCCATGCTGATCGGCCGTCGCACCTATGGCAAGGGCTCGGTGCAAACCATCATGCCGCTGCCCGACGGGCAGGCGCTCAAGATCACCACCTCGCGCTATTTCACACCCGCCGGTGTCTCGATCAACGGCATCGGCATCGTGCCCGACACCGTGCTTGACGGTACCGAGCAGCCGCCGGCCGATCTCGATGCCGCGACCGGCAACCCGACACTGGCCGACCGCGATCCGCAGGTGGCAGCCGCGCTACACGACCTGAGCCTGCGCACCGGCCTGGTCGCGGGTCGATAGACGTCCAATCCGCCATGAGCCTGCTGCACACCGCGGCTGATCTGGTGCTGCATCTGGATCGTCACCTGATCGATCTGCTGGTGCTGTATGGCAGCTGGCTGTACGCCATTCTCTTCGTTGTGATCTTCGCCGAGACCGGACTGGTGGTGACCCCGATTCTGCCGGGCGACTCGCTGCTGTTCGGCGTCGGGGCGCTGGCCGCAATCGATCGCAGCGGCAGCCTGAATATCGGCTGGGCATTCGTGCTGCTGGCGATCGCCGCGATCGCCGGCAATTCGGTTAACTACGCCATCGGCCGAGCGCTCGGTCAGCGTGCCTTCAGCGGTCGTTACCGGTTTTTCAGGCTCGAATACCTGCGGCGCACCGAGGTCTATTTCCGGCGCCACGGCGGACTGACCGTGCTGCTGTCGAGGTTTACCCCGATCGTGCGTACCTTCGCGCCATTCGTCGCCGGCATCGGTCGCATGCCGTATCTGCGCTTTCAGGCCTTCAATGTGCTGGGCGGCATCTCGTGGGTGGCATTGTTCCTGTTCGGCGGCTTTGCCTTCGGCAATCTGCCGCTGGTCAAGAATAACTTTGGAGTCGTGACGCTGCTCGTGATCGGCGCGTCGCTGGTGCCGCTGCTGATAGTGGCCTTCAGCGATCGTCGCGAGTAGGCTCGCGCAAGTCATGGCGCTGCAGACACGCGGATACGCGCATCGGGTCGACATTCGCGCCGGCATCGACGAGGTGTGGCGCTCGCTGACTGACCCGGCGCGGCTGGCGCGCTGGCTGGCATCGCAGGCGCGCGTGGACGCGCGCGAGGGCGGCAGCTACTGGCTGCGCGTGGACGCCAACCTGACGCGCGAGGCCCACATCGACGTGTATCTGCCGCCGAAACGACTGCGGCTGATCTATATGCCGATGACCGGTCTGCCGAGCGATGACGCGGTCATTGTCGATGATTTCCTGTTGCACAGTGAGCCCGCCAAGACCGACAAGGCGCCGGCGCAGACCATCGTGCGGTTGCTGGGCTCAGGCATTCCGGAAGGCGTAGCCTGGGATCCGCTGTATCTGCGGCTGCGCACGCTGTGGGAGCGCGGGTTATTGAAGCTTCGGGCTTCGCTGGAGCCGGCCAAGGCGGCCGCGGCCAAACCGGGCGCACCGAAGAAATAGCTACGCTGCGCGCTAATTCGCGCCGGCGCTCCAACGCCGCATCAGCGGCAGCAGCGCGATCAGTGCTGCGGCCGTTATCGCGCCGAACCAGAAGATGAACATGAACTGGCCTGGCATCGCCGTCAGCTCGTTGGCAGCGAAGCCGCCGGCAATGCGGCCGGCAAGCAGGTTGCCCACCGACAGGCTGACGAAGAACACCCCCAGGCTCTGGCTGACAAATCTCGGTGGCACGAGCTTGCTGACGGCACTCAACCCGACCGGACTTAAGGCCAGCTCACCCCAGGTGTGTAGCAGGAAGGTGACGCTGAGCCAACCCAGTCCGACTCGATGTCCGCCTACCACCAGGCGTGAGGCCACGGCCATCACGGCGAATCCAGAGGCCATGCCCATCAGTCCGGCGACGAACTTCAGCGTCGTGGAGGGCTCCATCCGGCGTCGCGCCAGCTCGAGCCACAGCCACGATAACAGCGGACCGAACAGCACGATGTAGATCGGGTTCAGCGACTGCAACCAGCTGGCCGGCATGTCCCAGCCGAACACGTGACGATCGGTGTAGCGTTCGGCGAACAGGTTGAGCGAGGAGCCGGTCTGCTCATAGCCGGCCCAGAACAGCACCGAGGCGCCGAACAACACCATCACCGCGTAGATGCGCCGACGCTCGATGCGCGTCAGCCCGGCGCCCAGCAGCAGGTAGGCGAAATACAGGATCATCATGGCTATCACGGCGGTCGTCGAGGCATGCTCGAACGCGATCGGTGCGATCGGCACGACGCGGGTCCAAACCAGCGCGACCAGTGCGGCCAGCAGCACCGAGGCCAGCAGCAGCGAGCGGGTCGCAGCGTGGCCGGCACGTTCGGATGGTTCGGCGCCGGCGCTGCCGAGCAGCCGCCGGCCCCAAAGAAACTGCAGCACTCCGAGGGCCATGCCGACCGAAGCGGTCATGAACCCGGCCGGCCATCCGTAGCGCTGCGCCAAAAGGCCTGCGATCAGCGGGCCGAGGGTCGCACCGATATTGACGCCGATGTAATAGATGGTGAAACCGGCGTCGCGCCGCGCCCCGCCCTCCGGATACAGCTGCGCGACGATGGCACCGGCGTTGGGCTTGAGCAGGCCGGTGCCGATCACGATCACGAACAGACCGAAATAAAATGTGGAGGCGGTGGGCGCGACCCCAAGGATCAGATGGCCCAGCGCGATCGCGATGCCGCCATAGAGCACTGCGCGCTGGCAGCCGCTCACGCGATCGCCGATCCAGCCGCCAGGCAGGCACGCCAGATAGGTGCCGCCGACGTACAGGCCGTAGATGGCCGCGGCGGTACGATCGCTTAAGGCCAGCCCACCGTGCGCCACCTGGTCCACCAGGAACAGGATCAGCAGCGCGCGCATGCCGTAGAAGCTCAGGCGCTCCCACATCTCGGTCAGGAACACGGTCGCCAGGCCGGCCGGATGGCCGAGCACGGTGCGCGCCGGCGCCTGACTCAAGTGGATTCCTGCTCGC
>DASXYW010000117.1:0-69095 GCA_036502265.1 Steroidobacteraceae bacterium
CGTGACTTCGGGTCGGATGACAACCCGGTGACCGAGCCGTGCAGTCCGAGCATCGCCACCGAGAAATTCGGCTGGACCGTGTGATCGGTGAAATCGGCCGCGCCATCGCGAATCTCGACGCTGCGGATGCGGATCGGCATCGACGGGCCGCTGCTTGCGGCCGCGGCCGGAGCGGCTGTCTTGGGGACCGGGGACTTCGACTTCCCGGAGTGCTTGTCCGGCTGCTCGTCCGAGGTCTTTTCCAGCGCCCCGGGTTTAGCGCCGGCCGGATGCAGAATCTCGGCCACGTTCAGGCTGCCGTTGGCGCCGATGATCACTCGTCCGTAGGCGCCGACGGCGCGCACCTGATCGACTTCGAGCGCATCCGGATCGAGCTGGAATCGGATACCGACCACCTGCAGCGCCTTCCAGGTAATGAAATCGGCGTTGGTGACGTTGTCGCGGGTGGCGAGGTCAGTGAGATCGACGCCGCCGCTGAGCTTGAGCTGCGGTTGACCCTTGGGCGGCGCGCCGTTGTAGCTCGCCTCCAGCTTCGAACTCAGGTGCCCACGATATAGGGTCATGGCCGTTTGCTGCGACAAATAGGGCTGCAGCGGCGGCAGATCGAATTCCTTGAGCTCTGCGCTGACGTTTGCGGATAGCGGCGAGAGCGTCAGCGAGCCGGCGCCGTGCAGCTTGCCGGTCGCGCCCAGCCCGGAATCCAGGTCGAATTTCAGCGGCTGCGCACCGTCGCTGGAATAATTTTCGACCGTCAGGTTGAGCGGCACAATCTTCAGCTGCATCACCGGCTTAACGCTGCGATCCTCGGCCTCAATGTCCGCGCCATCGATCGAAAGGCGTGCCAGCGTGATCTTCCAGGCCGGCGTTGCACTCGGCGTGCCGGTCGTCGCCACATTGGTCGGGGCAGCATTCGGCGACCTCAGGTGCAGCAGGTTGAGACTCGCATCGGCCTCGCGCCAGACTTGCAGCGCCGGCTTTTCAAGCTTGACCGCACCGACGCTGATCGTTCGGGCCGGCAATGCAATGGCGGTATCGGCGACATCCAGCTCCGGCAGCGAAATCCACGGCGAGCTGCCAGCCGCAGCGGCGGCGCCCTTGGGAGCGATGGCGAGGCGGTGCACCGCCAGGGTCGGCAGCGTTAGGGCCACGCTGGTATCGCCCGCGGCCACGATCCGATAGTTGCCCTTGAGATCCAGGCTGCCGCTGCTCAAGGCGAACGGCAGCGAGTCGCCCAGATAGGAGGCTATGGTCGAGGCCTTGATGCCGGTAAGCATGATATCGCCATTGGATCCGAGCGGCCGCACCGAGAATTCTCCGGACCAGTCGAGCTGTTCCCCGGCACTGGTTGCGGCGCTGAAATGGTAGTGATTCTCGAAATTCAGCTGGGTACGAAAGTCGCTGAGCGAGAATTCGATCGGACTCAAGTTCGCGCTGAACGGCTGGCCACGGCTGCGATCCTCGAAGTGCACCTGGCCGGCAGTCACGGACAGCGCCCCGATGCGCAGCGCCGGCACCGAACCGCTCTTCGCCGGCGGCGGCGGCGGAGTTGTCGCGCTCGGCGGTGCCAGCTTGGTTAGATTGAGCGAGCCGTCGCGCGCCACCAGTGCGGTCACGACCGGTTGGTCGAGCCGCACCTCGGACAATGTCCAGGACCGATGGATGAGCGATGCCAGCGCGCTGAACTCGACCCGAAACAAGGCGAAGCTGATCAGGGCGGAGCCGTCGGCCTCGGTCAACCGGACGTCGCGGACTTCGGTCTTGAAGGTGAAGGGATTGAAGCTGACAGCGCCGATCGTCAGGTGGCGGCCCAGATTGCGCTGCACGTAGCTGATCGCCTGGGTCCTGGCCACGTATGGCACCAGCAGGAATCCGGCCAGCGTGTAGAGCAGCAGCAGGCCGACCACGATGGCCACGCCCAGCAGGTGCGCGCGCAGCCACCGCAGCGGTCTGCCGCCCGGCTCGTTACCGTCCGAAACATCCATATTCCAGAAAACTCCCCGCATCGCGGGCAACCCGTGTCGACCACAGCATGCCTGAATGCGTGTTCGGCACCGTCAGAAATTCGCTGGCGCCGGTAAGACGCGTCTCGGACACTGCGACCACGCCATCGTTGGGCTCCTGAAAGCTCATCAGCAGCCGCGCCAGGCCCAGCGGCGTGGTCCCCGCGATGATGCCAAGTTCGCGCCCGACATCCCAGCGCTGCGGATGCTCGGTCAGTAGTTCCTGCGCGCACGCCGCCCCCAGCAGCCGCCGCCCCCAGCGCCGCCGCGCCAGATGGCGCGCCGCCCGCGAACCGGCCACCGGGGCGCCAATGAATACCACCCGTCCCGGCCGCGCCACCGGGTAACGCTCCAGGCAGCGCTGGATCACCAGGCCCCCCAGGCTGTGTCCGATCAGGTGCACCTGCGGGGCCTCGATGGCGGCGATGGTATCGCGCAATCCGCAGAGGATTTGTGTCAGCGGAGAGTGCCGCGACGAGTACGCAAACACCTGCGGCAGCAGGTCGCGCTGGCGCGCCAGCCGGCGACGCAGGCCGATCGACTCTACCCCATTCATCCACAGCCCATGGACGTAGACCACGGCGGCGGATGGCATCGGCGGCTCCCGACGGCGTAAGCGCGGTCAGGTCGGGGGCGGGGTTCGCACCCGAATGTGCAGCTCGCGCAGCTGCGCCTCGGTGACCGCGGTGGGTGCGTCGGTCATCAGATCGGCCGCCGTCTGGGTCTTCGGGAAGGCGATCACGTCGCGGATACTGTCGGTACCGGCCATCAGCATGGCCACGCGGTCCAGCCCGAAGGCGATACCACCGTGCGGCGGCGCCCCGTAGCGCAGCGCATCCAGTAGAAATCCGAACTTGGCGCGCGCTTCTGCAGGTTCGATCCCCAGCAGACTAAACACCGCGGACTGCATTTCCTCGCGAAAGATACGCACCGATCCGCCACCGGCCTCGGTGCCGTTGATCACCATGTCGTAGGCGCGTGCCAGCGAGCCGCCGGGATCGGCACTCAGTGCCGACGGGTCATCGGTCTGCGGCGAAGTGAACGGGTGATGCATGGCGGCCCAGCGCTTGGCGTCCGCGTCCCATTCGAACATCGGAAAATCCACTACCCATAACACCCGAAAGCCCTCAGCCACCAGCTTCAGATCCTGCCCCACCTTGAGCCGCAGCGCACCGAGCGCATCGGCCACCACGCCGGCGCTGTCGGCGCCGAAGAACACCAGATCGTTGTCGGCGGCGCCGGTGCGTTCCAGAATTCCGGCGAGCGCCGCATCACTCAGGAATTTGATGATCGGGGATTGCAACCCGTCGCGACCGCGGCCGCGCTCGTTGACCTTGATGTACGCCAGACCCTTGGCGCCGTAGCGGGCGACAAAGGCGGTGTACTCATCGATCTCCTTGCGCGTCAGTGCGCCGCCGCCTGGCACCCGCAGCGCGGCGACCCGGCCACCGGCATCGCGCGCCGGGGTCGAGAACACCTTGAATTCGCAGTCGCGTACCAGGTCCGCCACGTCCACCAGCTCCAGCGCCACGCGCAGGTCCGGTTTGTCTGAACCGAAGCGACGCATCGCCTCGTGATAACTCAGGCGCGCGAACGGCTGCGGCAGCTCGACATTCAGGACCTCCCGGAACAGCGTCGCCACCAGCCCCTCCATGAGCTGCATGATCTGGTCCTGCGTCAGGAACGAGGTCTCGATGTCCAGCTGAGTGAACTCGGGCTGGCGCTCGGCGCGCAAATCTTCATCGCGAAAGCAGCGCACGATCTGGTAGTAGCGCTCGAAGCCCGCAATCATCAGCAGCTGCTTGAAGATCTGCGGCGACTGCGGCAGCGCAAAGAACTTGCCCGGGTGCGTGCGGCTCGGCACCAGGTAGTCGCGCGCGCCCTCGGGCGTGGCCTTGGTGAGCATCGGTGTCTCGATGTCGACGAAGTCCTGCGTGTCCAGGTACGAGCGCATCGAGCGCGTGATCCGATGTCGCAGCCGCAAGCGCTGGTTCATCTGCTCGCGCCGCAGATCGATGTAGCGGTAGCGCAGCCGCACTTCCTCGCTGACCGCCTCATCGAGCTGGAACGGCAACGGCTCGCAGCGATTCAGCAGCTCCAGCTCGCTGGCGACGATCTCGATTCCGCCCGAGGGCAGATTGGGATTGATGGTGCCCTCCGGCCGCATCCGCACCACGCCCTGCACCCGCACCACGAACTCGTTGCGCAGCTTCTCCGCGGTGACGAATATCGAGCGCTGCTCGGGATGGAATACCACCTGCACCAGGCCCTCGCGATCGCGCAGGTCGACAAATATCACGCCGCCATGATCGCGTCGTCGGTGCACCCAGCCGGCGACCGCAACGCTGGCGCCGATCAGTTGCTCGTTGACCTGCCCACAGTAATGGCTGCGCATCAGCGTTGCGCCGTGTCGGTTAACGACGCCGGTGCCGGCGGTACCACCACACCCAGCGTCACGATCATCTTCAGTGCCGCATCGATGCTCATGTCGAGCTCGATGGCCTGCGAGCGCGGCACCATCATGATGAAACCGGAGGTTGGATTCGGCGTGGTCGGCACGAACACGCATACCTGCGGCTCGCCACCGGTGTGGGAGCTGACCTGCGGCACATCACCCGCGGTCTGAAAGCCGATACTCCAGATTCCCTGGCGCGGAAACTCGATCAGCATGACCTTCTTGAACGAGCTGCCCTGGTTCGACAGGATCGTGCTTGAAAAGCTCTTCACGCCACCGTACACCGCGCGCACGAATGGGATATGGCTCATGAGCTCCTCCCACCATCCCACCACGCTGCGACCGATGATGTTTCCGACCAGGATCCCGGTGCACAGCAACAGCAGCAGGGCCAGCAGCACGCCAAAGCCGGGAATGTGCACACCGAACAGCGTGTCCGGGCGCAGCGCGGGCGGCAGCAGCAACAGGATTTCGTCCACCAGGTCGAGGATGAAACGCAGCACCAGCACCGTGACCAGGATCGGGATCCAGACCAGCAGCCCTGCAATCAGATAACGGCGCAAAAAGCGCCGTGCGACCTCTCCGCTCAACGCCCGCCCCGGCGCCGGCTGGATTTGCGGCGCGCCGGCCGGGCACTCTTGCCGCGGACAGCCTTGCCCGCCACCTTGCTGGCCGCCGCCGCGCGGCTGCGTCCCGCGGCGGTGCGGGATTTGCTCGCCGCAGCCGGCCGCTCGCCCTTGCTGCCGGTGCTCGAATCCTTGGCCTCGGGCTTGCTGACAGGCTTGGTGTCGGACTTGCCGTCGGCGGGCGCGGCGCTGGCGGTTGCATCACCGGTGGCCGCAGGCTTGGCCGAATCCTTGGCAGTGGCCGATTCGTCCTTGTCGGCCGCGGCCAGATTGCGCTTGTTCTCGGCGTCGGACTTGAAGTCGGTCTCGTACCAGCCCGAACCCTTGAGCCGAAACACCGGTGCCGACAGCAGCTTCTTGAACGTGTTTCGCCCGCACGACGGGCACTTCTTCAGTGGCCGGTCAGTGATCTTCTGCATGACCTCCGCGTAGTAGCGGCAGTGGCTGCACTCATATTCGTAGAACGGCATATATTCCCGCGATCCGCTAGCGTGACGCCAATCGATTATAGACGCCGGCACCGTCAGCCATAGCGGATTACGCAGCGCAGCGGCAGGTCGTGCCAGACAAATTTTGGCACCAGGCACAGGTCGATCAGCGCCGCGAGCCCTACCACCTGGTAGCCCGCGAGCAGCGCCAGTTCCGCGGCTGCGCGCATGGTGCCGCCGGTGGCGAGCACGTCGTCGATCAGCGCCACCCGGCCATGACCTGACTGCACCTCCAGCACGGCGCTGCCATATTCGAGCGCATAGCCGGCCGACACCACTGGCGGCGGCAGCTTGCCCTGCTTGCGGATCGGCACGAAGCCCTTGCCCCGGCGCGAGGCAAGCCCGGCAGCGAGGATGAAACCGCGCGACTCGATGCCCGCGAGCGCGTCGATCTCGCGCCACTCAGCGTCGCTCAACAGCGCTTCCATCGCGTCCAGGGCTGCCTGGAAGTGCTCGCGCAACAGCGGCGTGATGTCGCGAAACAGGATGCCGGGCTTGGGGAAATCCGGCACATCGACAATTTGGCTTTTGAGATCGATGGGGGACCGGTCCATGGAGAAAGTATTCCCTAGGAGCCGACGGCTCGCATGTCGCGTTTGCGTTCGAATACCAGCTCGCTGCCGCGCACGCTCACCCGCACCCGATCACCCGGGCCGAACTCATTGCGCAGGATGCGCTGCGCGAGCGGGTTTTCGATCTGCTGCTGAATGGCTCGCTTCAGCGGCCGTGCCCCGTAGACCGGGTCGAAGCCGGCCTCGCCGATCTGGTCACGCGCCTTGTCATCCAGCTCCAGCTCCATGTTGCGCTCGAGCAGCCGTCGGCGCAGGTACCCGATCTGGATCTCCACGATGGCGCGTATCTGTTCGCTACCCAGCGGATGAAACACCACGATATCGTCGACGCGATTGATGAATTCCGGCCGGAAGTGCTGCTGCACGGTTTCCATGACGGCATTCTTCATGCGCTGGTAGTTGCGCTCGCCGGCCAGCTCCTGGATCACCTGCGAGCCCAGGTTCGACGTCATGACGATCACGGTGTTGCGAAAATCGACCGTGCGGCCCTGGCCGTCGGTCAGTCGGCCGTCGTCGAGCACCTGCAGCAGCACATTGAACACGTCCGGATGCGCCTTCTCGATCTCATCGAGCAGCACCACGGCGTACGGCCGGCGGCGGATCGACTCGGTGAGATGGCCGCCCTCCTCGTAGCCGACGTAGCCCGGGGGCGCCCCGATCAAGCGCGCGACCGAGTGTTTCTCCATGAACTCGGACATGTCGATGCGCACCAGCGCCTCTTCGGTATCGAACAGGAACTCCGCCAGCGCCTTGCACAGCTCGGTCTTGCCGACACCGGTGGGTCCGAGAAACATGAACGAGCCGTTCGGGCGTCGCGGATCCGATAGCCCGGCGCGCGAGCGCCGGATCGCGTCCGAGACGATGCGCACGGCTTCGTCCTGTCCGACCACGCGCTTCTCCAGCGCCTCCTCCATGCGCAGCAGCTTTTCCTTCTCGCCCTCGAGCATCTTGGAGACCGGAATGCCGGTCCACTTGGAGACCACGTCGGCGATCTCCTCTTCGGTGACGCTGTTGCGCACCAGCTGCGAGGGCGCCTGTTCGGCGCGCTGCGCCTCCGCCAGACGTTTCTCGAGTTCGGGAATGCGCCCGTACTGCAGCTCGGCCATGCGCGACAGATCGCCCTTGCGCCGCGCCTGTTCCATCTCCAGTTTCACGTGCTCGAGCTCTTCCTTGATCTTGGCCGCGCCCTGCAGGGTTGCCTTCTCGGCTTTCCAGACTTCTTCCAGATCCGCGTATTCCTTCTCCAGGCCGGCGAGCGTCTCGCGCAGCGTCGACAGCCGCGCCTTGGAGGCCGCGTCCTCCTCCTTCTTGAGCGCTTCCTGCTCGATCTTGAGCTGGATGATGCGGCGCTCGAGCCGATCCAGCGCCTCAGGTTTGGAGTCGATCTCCATGCGGATGCGCGCGGCCGCCTCGTCGATCAGGTCGATCGCCTTGTCGGGCAACTGCCGGTTGGTGATGTAGCGATGCGACAGTGTGGCTGCGGCCACGATCGCCGGATCGGTGATCTCGACCTTGTGGTGAACCTCGTAGCGCTCCTGCAGTCCGCGCAGGATCGCGATCGTGTCCTCGACGCTCGGCTCATCCACCATCACGGTCTGAAAGCGCCGCTCCAGCGCCGCGTCCTTCTCGATGTACTTGCGATACTCGTCCAGCGTGGTGGCGCCCACGCAGTGCAGCTCGCCGCGCGCCAGCGCCGGCTTGAGCATGTTGCTGGCATCCATCGAGCCTTCCGCGCGGCCGGCACCGACCATGGTGTGCAGCTCGTCGATGAAGACAATGACCTGCCCTTCCTGCTTGGCCAGATCGCTCAGCACGGCCTTGAGTCGCTCCTCGAACTCGCCGCGAAACTTTGCCCCCGCCACCAGCGTGCCCATGTCCAGCGCCAGGATGCGCTTGTTCTTCAGACCCTCGGGCACCTCGCCATTGACGATACGCTGCGCCAGCCCCTCCACGATCGCGGTCTTGCCGACACCCGGCTCACCGATCAGTACCGGGTTGTTCTTGGTGCGCCGTTGCAGCACCTGGATGGTGCGGCGGATTTCATCGTCGCGCCCGATCACCGGGTCGAGCTTGCCGGAGCGCGCCCGCGCGGTGACGTCTACCGTGTATTTTTCGAGCGCCTGGCGCTTCTCCTCGGCCGCAGGATCGTCCACCTTGTCGCCGCCACGCACTTCCTCGATCGCCTTCTCGATCACCGCGCGGGTCGCCTTGACCTCCTTGAGGGCCTTGCCGAGCGCGCCGCGATCCTCGAGCGCCGCCAGCACGAACAGCTCGCTCGAGATGAACTGGTCGCCGCGCTGCTGCGCCAGCTTGTCGGTGACGTTCAGCAGACGTCCCAAATCGTTCGAGCCCTGCACGTCGCCGCCGTGGCCCTCGACCTTCGGCAGCTTCTCGATGATGTGGCTGACCGAGGTGCGCAGGCGATTGACGTCCACGCCGGCCTTGAGCAACAGCGGCCGCACGCCCCCGCCCTCCGAGTCGAGCATCGCCAGCAGCAGGTGCGCAGGCTCGATGAACTGATTGTCGCGACCAACGGCCAGCGACTGGGCATCGGCCAATGCGGCCTGGAACCGGCTGGTGAGTTTGTCCATTCGCATGGCGGCTTGACCCGTGATTCTTAAGGAGAAATGCTTTTACGATCGTTGCATCAGGTGTGGGGCCAATACTAAGGAATTCAAGACCCTGGACGCCACCTCGAGGCCCTATAGGCCCCTCAGGGCAGCCACAGCTCGGCCACCGCGATCACCGCCACACCACAGCCAATCAGCAGTACCTGCGCGGCGCCGGCCCGCAGCTCCACCCGGCGATGCAGTCCCGGAATCAGGTCCGCCACCGCCACGTAGATCAGCGAGGCGGCCGCCACCGAGATCGCATAGGGCAGCACATCCAGAGTGCGGCGCAGCGTCAGATACCCCGCCAGACCGCCGATGATCGAGGTCAGGCTGCTGGCGGCGTTGAACCACAGCGCGCGGCGCGGCGGCATACCCGCGTGCAGCAACACCGCCAGGTCGCCCAGCTCCTGCGGAATCTCGTGCGCGGTAATCGCAATCGTGGTTACGAGCCCTAACCGCACGTCGGTCAGGAACGCCGCGGCGATCAGCACGCCGTCAAAGGCGTTATGTACCCCATCGCCGAACAGCACGATCCAGCCGGCGGCGCGATCGCGGTCGCTGGCACCGGGTGCGTGCACATGCGGCGCGTGCGTCTCGCAGCTCTCGGTATGACAGTGGCGCCACAACACCAGTTTTTCCAGGATGAAGAACAGTGCGATGCCGGCCAGCACCGCCGCACCGATCGACTGAATGCGCGCCGGGCCGACACTCTCGATCGCCTCGGGCAGCAGACCAATCAGGGCAGCGGCCAGCATCGCGCCGGTGGCGAAACTGATCAGGTGCGGCAGCAGATGATTGCGACGCTGCTCGGACAGCAACAGAAACACGCTGGCCAGCGCCGCACTGAGCACGCCGCCCAGGAACGTGGCGGACAGGATCCATGCCAGCGTCATCCTCGATGTTCCACTGTCGACCTCCGGGCGGCCACATCCGTGCGGCCGGCCACTCTAGCATCCATCCACACCAGCGCGGCCGCGCGTCCGGTGACGCCGTCGCGACGAAAGGAATAGAACGAGTCGGCATCGGCAAAGGTGCAGCGTGGCTGACCGTGTATCGAATGCACGCCCAGCGCCGCCAGGCGTTGAGCGGCGAGCTGGTGCAGATCGCACTGCCAGCGCCCGCGTTCGTTGGCCTCAAAGGCGCTCGCGGCCTGCGCGCTGTGGCGGCAGAAGGCCGCGCGCACTTTCTCGCCGACCTCGAAGTGCGCCGCTCCGATCGCCGGCCCCAGCCAGGCGACTAGCTCCAGCGGCTGCCCACCGATCGAGTACACGGCAGCCTCCACCACACCGGCCGCCAGCCCGCGCCAGCCGGCGTGCGCGATCGCCACCGCGCTGCCATCGGCGCGCGCCAGCAGCACCGGCAGGCAGTCCGCCACCAGCACCGCCAGCACCCGACCCGGCTGCCGCGTGATCGAGGCATCGCCGCGCGCGATCGTGATTGGCGCTACCGCGCCGTGACCGAGTTCGTCGGCCCGCACCACCCCGGTGCCGTGCACCTGCGCCAGCCACAGCGGCTCGGCCGGCAGTCGCAGGGCCGCAGCCATGCGCCGCCGGTTTTCCGCCACCGCCTGCGCATCATCCCCGACATGCGCTCCCAGATTGAGCGATGCGTACGCACCGCCGCTGACGCCGCCGGCGCGCAGCGTGACTACCGCTCGCACGCCCGGCGGTGCTGGCCAGTCGGCTGACAGCACCTGCGGGACGCTCATTTTAGTGCCCCGGTGCGCGCAGCGCTGCGAGCAGCGCTGCGAAGTCCGGTGGCAGCGGCGCCTGAAAGCTCAGCTCCTGGCCGCTGTGCGGATGCGGCAACACCAGCCGCTCGGCATGCAGCGCCTGGCGATGCAGGCCCTGTAGCAATGCGATCAGTGTCGGGCTAGCCCCGGCGGGCAAGCGACGCCGGCCGCCGTACACCGGATCGCCGATCACCGGTAATCCGACGTGCGCCAGGTGCACGCGAATCTGGTGCGTCCGACCGGTCTCGAGCCGTACCCGCAGCAGCGTGTGCGCCGCAAAGCGCTGCTCAATCCGATAACTGGTGACAGCCTCGCGCCCGTCGCTGCGCACCGCCATGCGCGTGCGCTGGCTGCGATGTCGCCCGATCGGCTGCTCGATGCGCGCGCCGCCGGTCGGCACCCCGCTCACCAGCGCCAGGTATTCGCGTCCGATCGCGCGCTCGGCCAGCATCGCCACCAGCCGCGTGTGCGCCTCGGGCGTGCGCGCGACGATCAGCAGCCCGCTGGTGTCCTTGTCCAGCCGGTGGACCAATCCGGCGCGCGGCACGCGCGCCAGCGCCGGATCGTGAGCGAGCAGCGCGTTCTGCAGCGTGTGGCCGCGATTGCCGGCACCCGGATGCACCACCATGCCGGCCGGTTTGTTGAGCACCAGCAGCGCGCGATCCTCATACACGATGTCCAGCGGCAGCACCTCGGCGGCCACGGCGGGGTCGGCCTCGAACTGCGCCTCGACCACGATCTGCTCGCCGCCGAGCACGCGGGTGCGCGCCAGCGCCATCTGGCCGTGAACGCGCACCGCGCCGGTCCGGATCCAGCGTTGCAAGCGGGCGCGCGAATACTGCGGCAGCGCGGCCGCCAATGCCTGATCGAGACGCAAGCCCGCGGTGGATGCGGGCAACTGCAGGCGGTGGGTCTGGAACTCGGGTGCCATCGGATCGGTCAGCTATACTGCAGTGACGGACAATTCATCCTCTTAGGATCCTTACTTGAGTTCATCACCTCGCGCCCCCTTCGGTCGCTGGCAGCCCATGGGCGCGGTATTTTTGGCCGCGCTCACGCTGCTGGGCGGCTGTCATTTGCAGGCCCGGAAACTCAAGAACGCCAACGCCGAGACGCTGTACGCCAATGCCCACAAGGCATTGAACAACAACGACTTCGAATATGCCATCAAGCAGTATGAGGCGCTGACCGCGCGCTTCCCGTTCACCAACCAGGCGCGCCAGGCACGGCTCGACCTGATCTACGCCTACTACCGCAAGGGCGAGAAGGAAACGGCGATCGATGCGGCCGATCAGTTCCTGCGCGAAAACCCGACGCACCCGCGCGTGGACTACGCCTGGTACATGAAGGGGATGATCTACTTCGAGCGCACGCCGTGGGCAGTCGAGCGCTTCTTCGGCGTGGACATGGCCAAGCGCCCACCAACTGACCTGCAGAAATCGATCACTGCCTTCAACACCGTGGTGACGCAATACCCGGACAGTCAATACGCGCCCGATGCCCTGCGGCGCATGACCTACCTGCGTAACCGCCTGGCAGAGTACGAGATCAACGTGGCGCGCTATTACGTGCGCCGTGGCGCCTACATCGCCGCCGCGCGTCGCGCCGAAGGCGTGATCGAGCAATACGACGGTGCCCCGTCCGAGCGCGAGGCGCTCGCGATCATGCTCGAATGCTATCGACGGATGGGTTACACCGAACTCGCGGCCAACGTCGAGCGCGTGTACCAGGCGAACTACTCGGGCAGCGAGCAAGGCCCGGTCAAAGGCAAACACTGGTGGCAAATCTGGCGGCACTAGCGCGCCGCCGCGCGAGCGGAGCTAGCGTCGGTAGCCGTTGGTGATTGGATAACGCCAGTCGCGGCCGAAAGCCCGGCGGCTCACGCGCACGCCCGGAGGCGCCTGGCGGCGCTTGTATTCGGCCCGCTTGACCATGTCGAGTACCCGTGACACTACGTCGCGCTGAAAGCCGCGCTCGCAGATCTCATCGACCGACAGGTCATCCTCGATGAACGCCTCCAGGATCGGATCGAGCACCTCGTAGGACGGCAACGAATCGGTGTCCTTCTGCTCGGGTCTCAGTTCGGCGGTCGGCTCGCGCTGGAGCACACGATCGGGGATCACCGGTGCGACCGAGTTGCGGTAGCGCGCCAGCCGATAGACCAGCATCTTGCTGCAGTCCTTGATCGGCGCGAAGCCCCCGGCCATGTCGCCGTACAGCGTGGCGTAGCCGACCGCCATCTCGCTCTTGTTGCCGGTGGTCAGCAGGATGCGTCCGGTCTTGTTCGAGATCGCCATCAGCAGAACGCCGCGACAGCGGGCCTGGATGTTTTCCTCGGTGGCATCGGGCGCGCGATCGGCGAATTCCGGGGCCAGTGCCTCAAGCGTCGATGAGAACATGTTCTCGATCGAGATCGAGCTCAACTTCACGCCCAGCGTGCGCGCCTGCGCGGCGGCGTCCTCGCGGCTCATGCTTGAGGTATAGCGCGATGGCATCATCACCGCCTGCACGCGCTCGGCCCCGAGGGCATCCACTGCGATCACCAGTGTGAGCGCCGAATCCACCCCGCCGGACAGTCCGATCACCGCGCCCGGGAATCCGTGCTTGCTCACGTAGTCGCGCACCCCGAGCACCAGTGCGCGATAGACGCTCTCCTCATCGGACAGCTCGGGGGCGATGCTGCCTGGCAGCGGCACCACCTGCCCGCCGCGGCGCTCGAAGTCCACGCTGCAGAGCCGATCCTGAAAGCTCTCGGCCCGCAGTAGCAGCGCGCCCTGCGCGTCCATCGCGAACGAGTTGCCGTCGAATACCAGCTCGTCCTGGCCGCCGAGCAGATTGACGTAGACCGCCGGCAGGCGCACCTCGGCGATGCGCTCGGCCAACACCTGCTCGCGCTCGCGCTGCTTGTGGATCTCGTACGGGGAGGCGTTAATGATCAGCAACGCCTCGGCACCCAACGCCTTGGCGGCCCGCGCCGACTGCGGTTCCCACACGTCTTCGCAGATCAGCAGTCCAAGGCGCCAGCCGTCAAAATCCACCACGGTGGCTTCGCTGCCGGGCGCAAAGTATCGCTTCTCATCGAACACCTTGTAGTTGGGCAGCACCGCCTTGCGATGCCGCGCCAGTTCGCGGCCGCCGCGCAGCAATGCCGCCGAGTTGAAGATGCGGCCATCGGCGTACTCCGGAAAGCCTACCATCACGCCCACGTCCGGCACCGCCTGGCTCAGCTCGCTGAGTGCGCGCTGAATCTGCAGCCGCAGTCCGCGGTGGAACAGCAGGTCCTCGGGCGGGTAACCGCACAGTGTCAACTCCGGGAACAGCACCAGATCGGCGCGCAGCGCGTCGCGCGCACGGCGCGCCTCGGCTATCACCCGCTCCAGATTGCCGCGCACGTCACCGACCAGCAGATCGATCTGCGCCAGTGCGATCCTCAGTTTGTCGCTGTGAGCCACCGCTGCAGTGCGCTCAACGGCGCTTGCGCGCGCTCCGGCCGCGCCGGGCGGCCCGGCGCTTGACGCTCACCGCCTTGGCAGCCACTCGCTTGCGGCCGGCGCGTTTGCGCACCACCTCAGGCTTGCGAGCGGGCTTGCGAGTCGCCGGTCGCGCCGGCCGATGCGGCGCGCGCGCTGAACGGCGGGCGCGCAGCAACGCTTCCATCGCGCTGCCGAGTTCTGCCGGCGACTTCACCGTGCGCACCTGCGCGGCCTCGAGCGCGCGGTACTTGTCGGCTGCGGTGCCCTTGCCGCCGGCGATCACCGCCCCGGCATGACCCATGCGCTTGCCGGCTGGCGCGGTCACGCCGGCGATGTACGCCACCACCGGTTTGGTGACGTAGCGGCGGATGTGCTCGGCGGTCGCCTCCTCGTCCGAGCCGCCGATCTCGCCCACCATGATGATTCCCTCGGTCTGCGGATCACGCTCGAACAGTTCGATCACGTCGATGAAATTCATGCCGCGCACCGGGTCGCCGCCGATGCCGACACAGGTACTCTGGCCCAGGCCATTGTTCGTGGTTTGGAACACGGTCTCGTAGGTCAGGGTGCCGGAGCGCGAGACGATGCCGATCGCGCCCTTGCGATGAATGAAGCCGGGCATGATGCCGATCTTGCATTCGCCCGGCGTGATGATGCCCGGGCAGTTCGGCCCGATCAGGCGCGTGCCCGATCCGGCCAGGGCCGCCTTCACGCGCACCATGTCATTCACCGGCAGGCCCTCGGTGATGCACACCACCAGCTCGATGCCGGCGTCGGCCGCCTCCAGAATCGCATCGGCGGCGAATGGCGCCGGGACATAGATCATGCTGGCAGTGGCGCCGGTTGCCTGCACCGCATCGTGTACGGTATCGAACACCGGCAGATCCAGGTGAGTCTCCCCGCCGCGGCCGGGCGTCACGCCACCAACCAGCTTGGTGCCGTATGCAAGGCACTGCTGCGAGTGAAACGTACCCTGCTTGCCGGTGAAGCCCTGGCAGATCACACCGGTGCGCTGATTGACAAGAATGCTCATGGACTTCCTTTAAAGGCCTAGGCGGCCTTGCGGGTCGCGGCAATGACCTTCCTGGCCGCATCGGTCAGGTCGGCGGCGGCGATGATTGCCAGCCCACTGGCCGCCAGACGCTCGCGCGCCTGCTGCGCGTTGGTGCCCTCCAGCCGCACGATCACGGGCACATTCACCCCGACATTCTTGACCGCGTTGATGACGCCGTCGGCGATCAGGTCGCAGCGCACGATGCCGCCGAAGATATTCACCAGGATCGCGCGCACTTCGGGGTTGGAGAGGATCAGCTGGAACGCGGCGGTGACGCGATCGCTGGTGGCGCCGCCGCCGACGTCGAGAAAATTCGCCGGCCGGCCGCCGTGCAGTTTGATCAGGTCCATGGTTGCCATGGCCAGTCCGGCGCCGTTTACCATGCAGGCGATATTGCCGTCGAGCGACACGTAGTTCAGATCGTGCTCGCTGGCGCGCCGCTCCATCGGGTCTTCCTGGCCGGGATCGCGCAGCGCGGCCATCGCCTTCTGCCGAAACAGCGCGTTGGCTTCGATGTCGAGCTTGGCATCGAGTGCGACCAGGGCGCCGGCGCGGGTCACGATCAGCGGATTGATTTCGATCAGACTGGCGTCGCGCTCGAGGTAGAGCCGGTATAGCGACTTTGCAATCGACTGAAACTGATCGAGCTGCTTGCCCTTGAGCCCCAAGCCGAAGCCGAGCTGTCGGCACTGGAAGTCCTGAAGGCCGGTGGCCGGATGCACCGTCACCGACAGGATCCGCTCGGGCGTGTCGTGCGCCACCTGCTCGATGTCCATGCCACCGGCGGCTGAGGCCACCACCGCGATGCGCGAGCGCTCACGATTGAGCGTCAGACTCAGGTACAACTCGCGCTCGATATCGGAGCCGCATTCCACGTAAACGCGCTCGATCGGCAGCCCGGCGGCGCTGGTCTGCTTGGTGACCAGACGCTCGCCCAGCATCGCGCTGGCGGCGACGCGTACCTGCTCCACATCACGCGTCAGGCGCACGCCGCCAGCCTTGCCGCGACCACCCGCGTGCACCTGCGCCTTGACCACCCACAGCGCTCCGCCCAGCGCCTGCGCCGCGGCCACCGCCTCATCGGCGCTGGCGGCAACGCGGCCGGCCGGCACGGCAATGCCGTAGTCGGACAGAATCTTCTTGGCTTGGTACTCGTGCAAGTTCATCCGCGACCATCCCAGCTGTGAAAAGCTGGCGATTGTCGCGGAAAGCGCTGCGCGAGGCTACCTTGGGAAAGCTACTTGACGCTGTAGCCGCGGGCCTCGAGACACGCGGTTATGGCGCGCTTGTACTGTTCGCGACGCGAAGCGGTTTCGGGCGGCGGCACGCCGCCACCTTCCTGGGTCGGATCAAAGCCGGTCTGATTCTTAGACCAGTCGTGGCATTCGTACTGATCGGCCGACTGCTGATCCTTGGTCTGACCGCTCTTCGGATAGATATAGAAGTCGCTGGCGCTGGCCGCGGGCGGCGGCGCGCCCGGCGGCTGGTCGGCGCCGGCCGGCGGATCGACCACCGCGTAACCGTTGGACGCCGGCTCCCAGCGGTAATACACGTTGTCCGCGTAGTAGTAGGGCACGCCGCCGAACCACACAGTAGTGTAGAACGGCGGCAGCGCGTTGATGTACAGGCCGACCGGCGGGCCCGTCACCACGAAGCCGTACGGTCCGGGCGCGTACCAAATTCCGCCGGAGAAATAAAAGCGGCTGCCATGGTAGTAGTACGGCCGATAGCCGCCCGGCAGCGTTCGTACCACCGCGCCGCGTCGCGGATAGTAGTGTCCGTGGTTGTAGCGACCGTCGAGCACCTCGCCGCGCGGCGCCACGCGCGCGCGCTCCACCGGATGGTGATCATCCGCATTGGCGGGCGATCCCAGCGCGAGCGCCAATCCCGACAATGCGGCCAGTGCCAACCAAGTTGTGGATGTTCGAGTCATGGATCGATCCAACCTCAGGCAGTCTTGTAGCCGCGCGCATCCAGGCAGGCACTGATCGCGCGCCGATAATTGGATGCCGCCTGCTCGTTTTGCGCGTAGTTGCGATCCAGGTGCGCCTGCTCGGCATTGGCCTGCGCCTGCGCATTGGCATCACTGGCGGTGCCGACCGCGGCGCCGGTGATGCCGCCGAACACGGCGCCAACGCCGGCATCGCGCGGCCCGGCGATGGCGGCGCCGAGAATCGCACCGGCGATCGCACCGACCGCGGTGCCCGCTCCGGGCGGATTGGCCGGCTCGACCATCACGCGCTCACCGGGGGGCAAGCCCGGACGGCTTGGATCAAATCCGGTCTGCTGCACGGCCCACACGTGACAGTCGTAGCGATCACGTTCCAGCTGCTCGGGACTCTGACCCTGCGCCGGATAAACCATAATTCGAGGGACCACCGGCTGTTCGGCTACCACGGTGCGTCGCGGCGGGGGCGCCTCGCACGCTGCCAGTAGAACTGCCAGCCCTAGAACCGACCCGATTCGCAGTTTAAGTCGCTGATTAGTCATATGCTGCATGGTAACGACCTGGCTATTCAAAGGTTGACATCTGGGCCGTGAACGCGCCCTGAACCTCCGCGGCATTCAGGTACTTAGAGTGGGGCTACCGAAGACAGTTTCAATGCTACATTGCAGCCCCGCATGTCCCCTCCGGAGCCGATGAGCGCCCCTGCCGCCACCCCGGCGGCGACCGCTGCGGGCAGCGACCTCGCCTGGCGCGTCGTCGGACTCGCCAACATCTACCGCCTGCTGCTGCCGCCGGTGCTGTGTGCGCTGCTGCTGGTCACGCGTCCGGCGCCGACCGTGGGCGCGGGCGATCCCGGGCTGTTCATGTTCGTGTGTGCGCTCTATTGGCTGCTCGGGGTACTCATGGTGTTCGCCGGCCGCGGCCGCTGGCACAGCCGGCACGCGCTGGTGTCCGTGCACACACTGCTCGATACCAGCGCTATCTGCCTGCTGCTGTTCTGCAGCGGCGGGGTCTCGAGCGGGCTGGGAATCCTGCTGGTCATTCCGGTCGGCGCGATGGCGCTGCTGGCGGAGGGACGCGCCAGCCTGGGCGTGGCCGCGCTGGCGGCCCTGGGACTGCTGCTACAGCAGATGCTGGTTGTGGTCTTTGGCTACGCCCAGACCTACGACTACTCGCTCGCCGGTCTGCTCGGGGCCGTGGTGTTCCTGGTGGCTCTGCTGGCGTGGCCGGTGTCCAACCGATTGCGCGAGAGCGAAGCCCTGGTGCGTCGTCAGGAGGTCGACCTGGCGAACCTGGCGCAACTCTCGCAGTACATCGTGCAGCGCCTGCGCGAGAGCATCCTGGTCGTGGACACTTCCGAGCGCATCCGGCTGATCAACGAGTCGGCCGCGCGCCTGCTGGGTGACACGGTGGCCGTGCCTGGCGCGCTGCTGGGCGAGGTGGCGCCGCGGCTGCTGTACCTGCTGACCACCTGGCGCCAGGATGACACCGTGGTGCTGCGCGGCGGAGCCGGCACCTTCGTGGCGGTCGATGGCGCCCGGGTCATTCGCCCGCACTTCGCGCCGCTCGGCAGCAGCGATCCCTCGCCGATCATCGCGTTCCTCGAGGACACCGGTGAACTGGCCGCCAAGGTACAGCAAGACAAGCTGGCGGCCATCGGGCGCCTGTCGGCCAGTATCGCGCACGAGATCCGCAATCCGGTTGGTGCGATGAGCCATGCCGCGCAGCTGCTGGCCGAGTCGCCGGCGCTAAGTGCCGCCGACCGCCGCCTCACCGAGATCATGGGTGACAACTCCAAGCGCGTGAGTGCCATCATCGACAACATTCTGCAGCTGTCGCGGCGCGAAGCCCCGCGACCCGAGCGGCTCGGGCTTGGGGCATGGACCCGACGCTTCCGCGACGAATTTTGCGACACGTTGCAGCTGTCGGCGCAGCGACTCATCATTGATCCGGCCTCCGAGGACATCGAACCGCGCATCGATGGCAGCCAGCTGCACCAGATCTTCTGGAATCTGTGTCAGAACAGCGTGACCCACGCCCTGCCGCACGCCGGTGGAGCGCCGATCGAGATCCGCTACGGCCGGCTTGGTGGCCTCGGCCGTCCGTACCTGCAGGTAGCCGATCGCGGGCCGGGGATCGCGCTGTCGGACGCGGAGCGGATCTTCGAGCCGTTCTTCACCCGCTCCGCGCGCGGCACCGGACTGGGACTGTTTCTGGCGCGTGAGCTGGCGCAGGCCAACGGTGCGACCCTGTTATATGAGACGCGCGACGGCGGCGGCAGCGTGTTTCGCGT
The DNA here is from genome assembly GCA_036502265.1 of Steroidobacteraceae bacterium. GTDB lineage: Bacteria > Pseudomonadota > Gammaproteobacteria > Steroidobacterales > Steroidobacteraceae > FEN-1191. Next base: position 19,254 of record DASXYW010000117.1, read on the forward strand.
GGTATTTACCGACCCGAGCCGATGGACCGACAGCGAGCAATGAGATAGCGGCATGAAAGGCGCCACCGCACCACTGGTGCTGATTGTCGATGACGAGCCCGATCTGATCGAGCTGGTGTCGCTGACCTTGAGCCGCATGAACCTTGCGACCGAGTCGGCCCAGGACCTGGCTGGCGCGCGCGCCCGGCTCAACGAGCGCGCTTTCGATCTGTGCCTGACGGATATGCGTCTGCCCGATGGCGACGGCCTCGACCTGGTCGCCTGGATCCAGGAAGTCCACCCGGACGTGCCGGTGGCGGTGATCACCGCCCACGGCAACGTCGAGTCGGCGGTGCGGGCGCTCAAGCTCGGTGCGTTTGATTTCGTCTCCAAGCCGCTGGATCTGGGAGTGCTGCGCAAGCTGGTCGCCAAGGCCATCAAGCTCGGCGCTCGGCGTGGTACGCCCTCGCCAATCTCGCAGCAGGGCCCACGCCTGCTCGGCCAATCCGTCGCCATGACAGCGCTGCGCGACCTGGTGGGGCGCGTCGCCCGCAGCCAGGCGCCGGTGCACATCACCGGTGAGTCGGGCACGGGCAAGGAGCTTGTCGCCCGGTTGATCCATGACAGCGGCGCCCGAGCCGATGCGCCTTTCGTGCCGGTCAACTGCGGAGCAATCCCTTCCGAGCTGATGGAGAGCGAGCTGTTCGGACACAAGCGCGGCAGTTTCACGGGCGCGATCGCCGACAAACCTGGCCTGGTGCAAAGCGCCGAGGGTGGCACGCTGTTTTTGGACGAGGTAGCGGATCTGCCGCTGCCCATGCAGGTGAAGCTGCTTCGGCTCATTCAGGAAAAGACCGTGCGCCCGATCGGCGAGCAGCGCGAGGTGCCGGTGGACGTGCGCGTGCTGTCGGCCACTCACAAGAATCTTGCCGAGCTGGTGGCGCAAGGACGCTTTCGCGAAGACCTGTATTACCGCATCAACGTCATCGAGATTCGCGTGCCCGCCCTGCGAGAACACGCCGAGGACATTCCGGAGCTGGCCGATGCAATGCTCGAGCGCCTGTCGATGCGCGTCGGCTTGCAGGCCCGGAAGGCGACCAACGCGGCGCGCGCTGCACTGCAGCGATACCCGTTCCCCGGCAACGTGCGCGAGCTTGAGAACATCCTCGAGCGGACGATCGCACTGTCCGCCTCCGGCATGATCGAAGTGGGCGATCTGCAACTGCGAGCCACGGCTGCAGCCTCCCCGCCAAGTTTTGCCGAGGCTGACGGCCACTCGATCGGCACGCCAGCCGGCGGCGTGCCGCCGGCCGGCACCGCACTGGGCGATCAGCTGGAAAACATGGAACGGGCCGCGATCGTCAAGGCCCTGGAGCAGACGCGATACAACAAGACGGCCGCGGCAAAGCTGCTGGGCATGAGCTTTCGGGCGCTGCGATATCGCGTCAAGAAGCTCGGCATCGAGTAGGCCGGCGCACGGCGGGAAGCTGACACGCCGCGTCAGTTGCTGACAAAGTCCGGCGCGGGTGTCGTCAGGCGCGGTCAGAGCTTAGGTTAAATCGCGCCCAACGTCGAAAAAACACCTGCCAGGACAAGAGCCTAGCGACACCCCGGACGCTGGCATGCACGTTGCATCGTCTGGCTTCAGCGGCTGCTTGGCCGCAGCCACACAGTCACATGGAGCTTGGGTATATGAAGACGATGCAAAAGGGTTTCACACTGATCGAACTGATGATCGTGATCGCGATCATCGGTATTCTGGCGGCCATCGCGATTCCGGCCTATCAGAACTACACCATTCGCGCGCAGGTGACGGAAGGCCTGAATCTCGCCGATGGCTGGAAGACAGCCGCTGCCGAGTACTTCGCGCAGAATGGCACCTTCCCGACCACGGCGCAGTTGACGACCGCCGGCCAGGCGGCCACCACGGGCAAGTACGTGTCGGCCGTGACCAGCAACACCGGCGGCATCACGGTCACTTACGGCCTGCAGGCCAATAAGAAAATCCTTGGCTCGACGCTCGGCCTGACTGCCTATACCGATATCAACCAGGACGTCATCTGGGTGTGCGGTTCTGCTACTGCACCGGCGGGCGCCACGATCGTCGCGTCGGCGGCCGTGACCAGCGTGCCGAACCAGTATCTGCCGAGCAGCTGCCATCCGTAACGGTTGATGGTTTCGACCTCGACCGGGCCCCTCCGCCTGCGGGAGGGGCCCTCTTCATTTAGCTGGTTCGAGGGGGCTTGCCCTTTTGGGAAGCCAATCACGCAGTCCCTCGACCTGATGTGTAAACATCGGCTGCATATTTGACATTGCTCGAACGATCCATCTGAGTAGACTAAGGCGTTTCTCAACGCGCGCGCCAGTTATAAGCCCATGAATGATAACGATTCCTTGGCCGTGAGTTCGGCACGATCGAGCCTCGGGGGATTGCCCCAGAGGCTCGTGCAGGATGGCGTCGTCAATGAATCTGGCATGCACGCGGCGCTGCAGGCGGCCGTTGAGAAGAAAACCAGCTTTGTCACCCAGTTGATCGACGGTGGCGCGGTCAAGGCCCGCGACATTGCCATCACCGCCGCGGCCGAATACGGCGTGCCGCTGTTCGACCTTGACGCCCTGAGCGTGGACCTGGAAGCCGTGCGCACAGTGTCCGACAAGCTGCTGGCAAAACATCGGGTGTTGCCGCTATTCAAGCGTGGCAAGCGACTGTTCCTCGGTGTTGCCGACCCGACCAATCTGCACGCCATCGATGAGATCAAATTCCAGACCAGCCTGGCGGTCGAGGCCATCGTCGTCGAGGATGACAAGCTGCAGCGCAAGCTCGACCGCGCGATCGAGCAGGTCGACACCCAGATGCCCAGTCTCGGTGACGACGATGCCGTCGATCTGGAATCCCTCGAGGTCAGCGGCGGCGATGATGAGCTGGCCGAGGTTACGCGCGATGACGTCGAAGACGCGCCGATCGTGCGCTTCGTCAACAAAGTGCTGCTGGATGCGATCCGGCGCGGCGCCTCCGACGTGCATTTCGAGCCATACGAGAAGATGTTCCGCGTGCGGCTGCGCATGGACGGCATACTGAAGGAGATCGCGCAGCCGCCGGTGCAATTGACCGGCAAGATCGCGGCGCGCCTCAAGGTCATGTCGCGCCTGGACATCGCCGAGCGGCGCGTGCCGCAGGATGGTCGTATCAAGATGCGTCTGTCCAAGACCCGAGCAATCGACTTTCGCGTCAGCACCTGTCCGACGCTGTACGGCGAGAAGATCGTGCTGCGTATTCTGGATCCGTCGCAAGCCATGCTCGGCATCGAGGCGCTCGGCTACGAGGCCTCCCAGAAGGAGCTGTATCTCAAGCACCTGGCCAAGCCGCAGGGCATGATTCTGGTGACTGGCCCGACTGGCAGCGGCAAGACCGTATCGCTGTACACCGGTTTGAACATCCTCAATCGCGAGGATCTGAACATTTCCACGGCTGAGGATCCGGCCGAAATCAATCTACCCGGCGTCAACCAGGTCAACGTCAACAATAAGGTCGGTCTGACGTTCGCCTCGGCGCTGCGAGCGTTCCTGCGCCAGGACCCGGATATCGTGATGGTCGGCGAGGTGCGCGACCTGGAAACCGCGGAGATTGCAATCAAGGCGGCGCAGACCGGCCACCTGGTGCTCTCGACGCTGCATACCAACGATGCCCCGCAGACTCTCACCCGACTGATCGACATGGGCGTCAAACCCTACGCGATTGCCACCTCGGTCAGCCTGATCATCGCGCAGCGCCTGGCGCGGCGGTTGTGCTCGCAATGCAAGCAGCTGCTGGACGTACCGGCCGAAGCGCTGCGACGCGAGGGCTTTCCGGAGAACGACATCGACGCCGGCCTCAAGCTCTACGGGCCCAAGGGCTGCACCAGCTGCACCGACGGCTACAAGGGGCGTGTCGGCATCTACCAGGTGATGGAGGTCAGCGAGAACATCGGCCGGATCATCATGGCCGGCGGCAACGCGATGGACATCAACGACCAGGCGGCCAAGGAAGGCGTCTGGGATCTGCGCCGGTCGGGACTCGAGAAGGTCAAGTCTGGAATGACGAGCCTGGAAGAGATCAATAGCGTCACCATCGAGTGATCGGGTTAGCACACGGAAACATCAGCCATGGCGCAATCAACGTCCGCTATTCGCACTCTCAAGAAGGACATCTCCTTCAACTGGGAAGGAATGGACCGCAAGGGTCAGCGCATCAAGGGCCGAGCCGTCGCCGCAAACGAACAGTCCCTCAAGGCGGATCTGCGTCGGCAGGGCGTCGTCGCCACACGCATCCGCAAGCAGTCGCAGAGGCTTCGCAGCGGCGGCCGCGTCAAACCTGAGGACATCGCGATTTTCAGCAGACAGCTGGCGACCATGCTAGGGGCCGGCATTCCGCTGGTGCAGGCGTTCGGGATCATCGGCACCGGACACGACAAGCCGGCGATGCAAAAGCTGGTGCTCGAGATCAAGGCTGAGGTCGAGGGCGGCACCTCGCTGCACGAGGCCCTGGCTAAGCATCCGCTGTATTTCGACGACCTGTTCGTCAACCTGGTCGAGGCGGGCGAGCAGGCCGGCGCGCTTGAAGGCCTGCTCGACAAGATCGCCACGTACAAGGAGAAGAGCGAAGCGGTCAAGAAGAAAGTCAAGAAGGCACTGTTCTACCCCGCCGCCGTGCTCGTGGTCGCGGTGGTGGTGACCATCATCCTGCTGCTGTTCGTGATCCCGCAGTTCGAGGATCTGTTCAAGGGCTTTGGCGCCGACCTGCCGGCCTTCACCCAGATGGTGATCAATTTGTCGAAATTCGTCCAGCACGATGGCATATTCATCGCGATCGTGCTCGGCGCTGCCGCCTGGACCTTCTTCTACTTCCACAAGCGCTCGCGGCGCATGCGCCAGTTCCTCGATCGGGTGGCGCTGAAGCTGCCGATCGTTGGTCCGATTCTCAACAAGGCCGCGATCGCGCGCTTTGCACGCACGCTGTCCACCATGTTCGCCGCGGGCGTGCCGCTGGTGGAAGCCCTGGAGTCGGTCGCCGGCGCCTGCGGCAACATCGTTTACGAAGACGGCGTCATGGCGATGCGCGACGAGGTCGCCACCGGCCAGCGCCTGCAGCGCGCGATGGAGAACACCGGGTTGTTTCCCAACATGGTGGTGCAGATGATCGCCGTAGGCGAGGAGTCCGGCGCCCTCGACACCATGTCGGGCAAGGTCGCCACTTTCTACGAGGAGGACGTCGACGCTGCCGTGGATAGCATGTCGAGCCTGCTCGAACCGCTGATCATGGCGATCCTGGGCGTGCTGGTCGGCGGTCTGGTAATTGCGATGTACCTGCCCATCTTCAAACTCGGTTCCGTCGTCGGCTAAGCGTGCTCGAGCCGCTGAGCGCCTCGCCCGCCGCCTTCGTCGCGGCGGCCTGCGTCGTGGGTCTGGTGGTCGGCAGTTTTCTCAACGTGGTGATCTATCGCCTGCCGATCTTGCTCGAGCGGCAGTGGCGTGCGCAGTCGGACTCGAGCGCCGGGGAGCCCTTCAACCTGGTGGTGCCGCGCTCGCGCTGCCCGGTATGCCAGGCACCCATCCGGGCGATTCATAATGTTCCGCTACTCAGCTATCTGTTGCTGCAGGGTCGCTGCGCACAGTGCCGCTCGCGCATCAGTGCGCGCTATCCGGCGGTCGAACTGCTGTGTGCCATCGCCACCGGCCTTACGGCCTGGCGCTTCGGCTACGGCGCGCCCGCCGCCTGTGCCATCATCGTGACCTGGTTTCTGGTCGCGCTGGCTTTCATCGACCTGGATACGCAGCTGCTGCCCGACTCGCTGACCCTGCCGCTGCTGTGGCTCGGCCTGCTGGCCAGCCTGACCGGGTGGGGCGCGAGCGCCCAGGGCCTGCCCAGTGCGCCCCAGACGGCGATCGCCGGGGCGGCGATCGGCTATCTGTCGCTGTGGGTGATCTATCACGCCTTTCGCCTGCTGACCGGCAAGGAGGGCATGGGTTATGGGGACTTCAAGCTGCTGGCTGCCCTGGGCGCCTGGCTCGGATGGCAGATGCTGCTGCCGATCGTGCTGGTCTCGGCACTGGCTGGCGCGGTGGTGGGCATCGGCCTGATACTCGCACAGCGCCAGCAACGCGGCAGCCCGATGCCGTTTGGGCCGTATCTGGCCGCCGCCGGCTGGCTGGTCATGCTATGGGGTCCGCAGATGGTTTCAGGCTACCTGGGGCTGTTTCGCCCCGAATCCGGATGAGCCCGCTGCGCGTGGCGCTGACCGGCGGCATTGCCAGCGGCAAGAGCACGGTGGCCGACCTGTTCGGTGCCCGCGGCATTCCGATCATCGATACCGACCAGATCGCGCGCGAGGTGGTGGCCCCGGGCACACCGTTGCTCAGCCAGGTGTTCGATCGCTTCGGCGCACAGCTGCGCCGCGCCGACGGCAGCCTGGATCGCCCGGCCCTGCGACGCATGGTGTTCGAGGATCCGGCCAAGCGCCGCGAACTGGAAGCGCTGCTGCATCCGGCGATCCGCATGCGCACCGCCGTGCTCGCCGCCGAACTGCACGGACCGTACCAGATCCTGGTGATTCCGCTGCTGGTGGAGACCAATTCGCGTTCGCAGGTCGACCGGGTGCTGGTGGTCGACAGCTCCGAGTCGCTGCAGCTGTCGCGGCTGCGCGAGCGCGATGACACCGATGCGCAGCAAGCACGTGCGATGCTGGATTCCCAGGCCAGCCGCGATGCGCGCCTGGCAGTTGCCGACGATGTGATCGTCAATGATGGCGCACGCGCCGCGCTGACCCCCAAGGTAGCTGCCCTGCACGACAAATATCTCGCCCTGGCCGCGGCCGCCGCAGCGGGACCATTGTCGTTCCGCTCCTGAACTGGCGTTTACGGGCGCCGCGCCGCTCAAGCACAATAGCTCCATGGCGGATCCAGCAACCGTGCCGGAGACAGCAGCGGAGCCCGCGATCTTCGAGCAGCCGCTCAATGAGCGCATGCGCACCTTTCTGCGGCTGGATTTCCTCTATAGCCAGGCGGTCTATCACAACGAGAAGGCTACTCCCTGGGGTAGTCGGGCGGCGGTCGACAGCCTGCTCGATATGCTCGCGATCCTGACGCGCGCCGACATCCGCACCGACGTGGTCAAGGAGCTGGAGCGGCATCTGGCGCTGTTGAACGAATTCCAGAACCGCCAGGGTATCGACACCAATCGGCTGCGGGCGCTGTTGTCGAATCTGTCGCGGCTGCGCGGCGAGCTGAGCGCGGTCGGCGGCGCGTGGCTGCAGCCGCTGAAGGAATCGGAATTCCTGGCCTCGATCAAGCAGCGCAGCGCGATCCCCGGTGGCACCTGTGAGTTCGACCTGCCGGACTATTTCTTCTGGCTCAACCAGCCGCCGGAAGTGCGCGATGATGCGTTCGCGCGCTGGCTGTCACTGCTGCGCCCGCTGTGCGATGCGATCGCGGAGTTGCTGTGGCTGACGCGCCAGAACGGGCGGCCGCGCGACGAGGTCGCCAGCGCCGGGGTGTTCAACGTCACCTTCGACCGCGACGCACCGTTCCAGCTGCTGCGCATCTGCCTGCCCGCGGACAGTCACCTGTATCCCGAGATCAGCGGCAGCCACTATCGCTGCAGCATGCGCTTCCTGCAGTGGAACGGTCTCGAGCAACGTGCCACGCAGACCGACCGCGACGTGGCGTTTCGCCTGGTCTGCTGCAGCTGAATTTGACGCGCGAAGGTTAGCCCATGGCACAGCCGCTGCGCTGCCCCACCTGTCAGCGCAAGATCGAGTGGAGCGAGCAGTTCCCGTTTCGCCCGTTCTGCAGCGATCGCTGCCGGCTGATCGACCTGGGCGAGTGGTTATCCGAGCAGCACTCGATCCCCGGGGATGCGGGGGAGAAGATCGAGCACGACCCCGACTGAGCACGAGCGGCCGCGGCGCATCGCCGACCGCATCAGTCGCCATTTGCCGACAGGTCTCTACCCCGCGACATTTTGCGATAGGGTTGCCCAACCCGTATCTAGCTATACATCGTTTCCAACAAAGAGTCGGGCGGGTCCATGCCAAATCCTCGATTGCGGCTGCTTCTGGCAGCACTCTTCGCTGCGTGCCTCAATCTGACCGCCTGCGGTGGCGGCTCGGCTGACCCGACTTCCCAGAGCACCAGCTCCGCAGCCACCCAAACGCAGACTGGTGGTGGCGCGACCAGCACCAGCCCGCCGAGCAGCAACTCCGCGGCGGGCAGCAGCTCGAGCTCGTCCAGCTCTTCGGGCGGCTCGAGCACCGCTGCCGGCAGCAGCGCGGCTGCCTCGAGCAGCTCGGCCGCCGCCGCCGTACTGGCACGCAAGCTCGGCATGCCGAATCGACTGCTGATCGGCCTCGGGGCGCAAGGCACGGCCGGCGTCATGTCGGCGGTGCTGTCGCAGAACCTGCACCCCGACATCATCGAGCGCTACCTCGGCGGCGTCGGCAGCGGCGACTGGACCACCTGGGACATTCCGGCCGGATCGTACGTCACGATCGTGACCGGCGAGGCGGCGTCGGTCGGCGCCGTGCCCATGTTTACCCTGTACCAGATGGCCGCTAACGGCGACGGCAATCTCTCGGGTTTGAGCAGCAGCAGCTTCATGAGCGCCTACTGGAATAACGTGCGGCTGATGTTTCAGATGATCGGCGTGTTCGGCAAACCGACGCTGGTGAACCTGGAGCCGGACTTCTGGGGCTATGCGCAGAACGACGCCAGCGGCGGTGATCCGACCAAGCTGTTCGCCTACGTCAACAGCAACCCGGACTGCGCCTCGCTGAGCAACGACATCGTTGGGGTGGCAGGCTGCCTGATCGCGATGGCCCACAAGTACGCGCCGCACGCCTATGTCGGCTTGCCGCCGTCGGATTGGGGCGCGCCGAACCATCCTGCGGCGGTAATCGCCTTCATGAACGCGATCGGTGCGCAGCACGCCGACTTCATCGTGGCCCAGACGCTGGACCGCGACGCCGGCTGCTTCGAGACCATGAACAGCAGCTACAGCTGCAGCCGCAACGGCACCGCCAGCGGCTGGTACTGGGACGAGTCCAATCAGACCACGCCCAACTACAGTCAGCACTTGGCCAAGGTTCAGACCTGGCACGACGGCATCGGCGGACTGCCGATCATCTGGTGGCAGACACCGCTGGGCGTGCCCTCAACCTCGGCTGGTGGCAGTGCCTATCACTTCCGAAGCAATCACGTGCATTACCTGCTGACGCATGCTGACGAGCTGACCGCGGTCGGCGGCCTGGGCGTGGTATTCGGGACGGGCGAGAACCATCAGACCAACGTGACCACCGATGGCGGCCAATTCCAGGCGCTCAGCGGCGCCTACCTGGCTGCACCGGCGACACTGCGCTAAAGGCGGCACGGCGCTAAAACGCCGCGGGGCTGGGTCCTACAGCTTGATCTTGCCACCGCCGGGCATCGGCCCGGCGCCCGGCAGGCCGCCGGCCACGTCCGGCACGACGATGCGCGAGGAGGACTCGCGCCGATACTCGCGCGCCTCTTCGATCGCCTGATCGAGTGCTTCCTTGACCGCCGCCGGAAATTTTCGGATCGCGTCCTCGAGCGAGTCGGCCTCGATCTCGAAGCCCAGCGGCAACACGCCGCCGGGCGTCAGCAACTGGGTCTGGCCCGAGTACAGCACGCCGCGCGACGGATCGGTCTGCCCGTCGGCCGTGACTGGCACCAGCCGGCGGATGCTGCCGGCCTTGCGGTCGGTAAACATGTCTTCGCGATACAGCCCGGCGCCATCCAGCTGTATATCCGGCAGTCCGGGGTCCTGGGCCATTGCAATCACCTCATCGCTGAAAAATTTCCGCCGCTTAGGGCCGTACCCGTAAGTGCTTCGATGATCGGCTGGTCGGCCGGCAGTAGCGGCTGCGCGGCCAGCGCGGTGACCGGCACCCACTTGAGCGCCTGGGCCTCGAGCCCGGTCGGTTCACCGGTGTAGTCGTCGATCACGAACACGTCGAGTTCGACCATCCGATCGACGTAATCATGCCGCAATTGCAGCAGCGGGTGACAGCGGCGCAGGCTGATTCCGAGTTCCTCGGCCAGTTCGCGCCGCAGCGCCTGCTCGCTGCTCTCGCCGGGGCCGATCTTACCGCCGGGAAACTCCCAATACCCGGCCATGTGCTTGCCGGGCGGACGTTGGGCGATCAGCACCCGGCCGGCGGCGTCATGCAGCACCGCCGCCACCACGCGCACGGCCTGACTCACTGGGCGTTGACCAGAACGCCGTGGCAGTGCTTGTACTTCTTGCCCGATCCGCACGGACATGGCTCGTTGCGCCCGACCTTGCGGTCGGCGCGCACGAATGGGGCCAGTGCCGCATCGGTGGCGCTCGCGGCACGTCCGCCCGCAGCAAACCCCGGCGCGGCCGTCTCGGGCTCGGCGCCGCCCAGCACCGACTGCATCTCCGCGTGCTGCGCGCGCAGCGCCGTCATCAGTCGCTCACGTCGCGCGGCTTCTTCGCGGTCGATCTGCTCCTGGGTCCGGATCTCGATCTTCATCAGCGTCGATATGGTGTCGAATTTCACCCGATCGAGCATCGCGGAGAACAGCTCGAAGGCCTCGCGCTTGAACTCGAAGCGATAGTCCTTCTGCGCATAGCCGCGCAGATGAATCCCCTGGCGCAGATAGTCCATGGCGGCCAGATGTTCACGCCAGTGCATGTCCAGGCGCTGCAGCACCACGTCGCGCTCGATGTGGCGCATGACCTCGGGGCCGTAGCGCTCGACTTTGCTCTGGTACTGGCGGCGCACGGTCTCAAGGATGCGAGCGCGCAGCGGCGCCTCCTCCAGTTCCGGCTCCTGCGCCAACCAGGCCTTCACATCCAGTGACAGGTTCAGGTCGCGACGGAAGGCCTCCTGCAGGCCGTCGACATCCCAGTCTTCGGGCACGCTGTTCGGAACGATGGATTGCCCGATCAGGCTGCCGGCCGCGTCGTCGAACATCTGGTCGATGGCCCCGCTCATGTCGGCGGTGCCGAGAATTTCGGTGCGCTGCTGATAGATAACCTTGCGCTGATCGTTGGCGACGTCGTCGAACAGCAGCAGCTGCTTGCGGATATCGAAATTGTGCGATTCGACCTTGCGCTGCGCCTTCTCGATTTGACGCGTCAGCATGCCACTCTCGATCACCTCGCCTTCCTTCATGCCGGCGAACTGCAGCAGCCGCTTGGTGCGATTCGGGTCACCGAAGATGCGCATAAGATTGTCTTCCATCGATAGATAGAAGCGGCTCGAACCGGGATCGCCCTGTCGGCCGGAGCGCCCGCGCAGCTGATTGTCGATGCGGCGCGATTCGTGGCGCTCGGTGCCGACGATGTGCAGGCCGCCGGCGCTGATCACCTTGTCGTGGCGCTCCTGCCAGCCGGCACGCGAATTGTCGCGGACCGAGTCGCCATCGTCGGCCGGCATTGCGGCCAGCTCGGCCTCGAGATTGCCGCCGAGCACAATGTCGGTGCCTCGGCCGGCCATGTTGGTGGCGATGGTGACGGTCCCCGGACGTCCGGCCTGGGCGACGATAAGAGCTTCGCGTTCGTGCTGCTTGGCATTGAGCACCTGGTGCTGGATGCCCTCCTTGCTGAGCAGCCCGGACAGGAATTCGGAGGTCTCGATCGAGGTGGTGCCCACCAGCACCGGCTGGTCGCGCTGCACGCAGTCCCTGATGTCGGTGATGATCGCTTCGAACTTGTCCTTCTGTGTCAGGTACACGAAGTCCGGGTGATCCAGCCGGATCATCGGCCGATGGGTCGGTATCACGACCACCTCGAGCCCGTAGATCTGCAGGAACTCCGGCGCCTCGGTGTCGGCGGTGCCAGTCATTCCGGCCAGCTTCTTGTACAGCCGGAAGTAGTTCTGGAACGTGATCGAGGCGACCGTCTGGTTCTCCTCGCGCACGCGCACGCCTTCCTTGGCTTCCACCGCCTGGTGCAACCCGTCCGACCAGCGTCGGCCCGGCATGGTGCGGCCGGTAAACTCATCGACGATGATCACCTCGCCCTGACGCACGATGTATTCGACGTCGCGCTTGTAGAGCGCGTGGGCGCGCAGCGCGGCATTCAGGTGGTGCATCAGGCGGATGTTGCCCGAGTCGTACAGGCTCTCGCCCTCGCGCAACAGCGCGACATCGGCCATCAGTTTCTCGACCTGCTCGTGGCCCGCCTCGGTCAGATGCACCTGCTTGGCCTTCTCATCGACCGAGTAGTCGCCCGGACCCTCCTCGGTCTGCTGCCGCGTCAGGCGCGGCACCAGCTCGTTGATGCGCACGTAGACCTCGGTGCTCTCCTCGGCCGGACCGGAAATGATCAGCGGCGTGCGCGCCTCATCGATCAGGATCGAGTCGACCTCGTCGACGATCGCGTAGCTGAGCGAGCGCTGCACGCGGTCCTCGAGCCGGTAGGCCAGATTGTCGCGCAGGTAGTCGAAGCCGAACTCGTTGTTGGTGCCGTAGGTGATGTCGCAGGCATAGGCGGCGCGCTTTTCCGCCGCGTCCTGCGCGTTCTTGATCACCCCGACGCTGAGCCCGAGAAAGCGGTAGATCGGACCCATCCAGTCGGCGTCGCGCTGTGCCAGGTATTCGTTGACCGTCACCACGTGCACGCCTTGGGCCGGCAGCGCATTGAGATAGGCCGACAGCGTCGACATCAGCGTCTTGCCCTCGCCGGTACGCATCTCGGCGATCTTGCCCTGGTGCAGCGCCGTGCCGCCGACCAGCTGCACGTCGAAATGGCGCAGCTTGAGCGTGCGGCGCGAGGCTTCGCGTACCACCGCGAACGCCTCGGGCAGCAGCTGATCGAGCGTCGCCCCCTGCTGCAGTCGTGCGCGCAGTTCCGCCGTCCGGCCCTGCAATGCCTGGTCGGGCAGCGCCTGTAGCGACGCTTCGAGCGCGTTGGCCTCGCGCACCTGGCGGCTGTAGCTTTTGATGAGCCGATCGTTGCGGCTGCCGAATACGCGGGTCAGCGCCTGTAGCACGAGCAATCCTTCGGAAGAAAACCGGTCAGCTTCAGAGACTTAGTTCAAAGTCGCTGGGATAAACCGGTGATTGTAAAGGTAGACAGGGCCGCCATGTAGTCGTTCGGGCGGCGAACGCGCGGCGCTCGTCGGCGCCGTCAGTGGCCGACGAATGCCATCGGATCGATCTGACGACCGTCCTTGAGCACCTCGAAATGCACGTGCGGTCCGGTCGAGCGGCCGCTGGAACCGACCACCGCCACCGCCTGACCGCGCTCGACTTCATCGCCCACGGTGACCAGCACGCGCGCGGCATGCGCGTAGCGCGTGATGTAGCCGTTGCCGTGATTGACTTCGACCAGGTTGCCGTAGCCCTCGCGCGGGCCGGCCCAGGTGACGATGCCGGAGGCGACCGCCACCACGTCGCTGCCAGCGTCGCTGGCGAAATCCACGCCCTTGTGGAACGCGTCCTCGCCATTGAATGGATCCATGCGCTCGCCGAAATACGATGAGATGTAGCCCTCGCGCACCGGCCGGCCCGAGGGCTTGATCTCCATCGACAGCTGCCGCCCGAGGATCACGTTTTCGAGCGCGGAAAACTGTCCGGAGCGCGAGTCGATGCGGCGCCCCAGGTCATCGATCATCAGCGTCAGCTCCGGCACCTGCGCGCCGCGGCCGACGCTGTCGGAGTCCGAGCCGCCCTGCGGCGGATCATCGTCGAAATCGAATTCATGGCTGTTGATGTGCGCCATCTGCACCAGGCGCTTGCCGAGCGCGTTGAGGCGAATCACGTGAGCGTTCATGACACCGAGGCGCATCGCCAGGGCGTCGATGCGATCCTGCAGCTGCGACTTCAGCGCGGTCACTTCCGCCTGCTGGGCCTGGACCGCGGCCCCCGGATACAGCAGTGCCATGCGCGCCATGCTGCGCTCGCCCAGGTGCAAGCCGAGTGCGAACACGGCGACCAGCAAGGTCAGGGCAGCGAATGAAACCAGGACGAGAGTGAGAGGATTGGAGAGATTGACGTGGCGGGCGTTACCGAAACTGCGCGAAAAAAAGATGACATTCACGGCGTGAATCCCGCCATGGAGTTTGTGGTGCGTTGCACCTGAAGGTCCTTTGTTCGCTCGCGGCCGATCATCGATGCCCCGCGTGCCACCCTGTTACAAATGCAGTAGCCTTGCCTCGGCAGCCCCGCTGTCCTTGCGATCTGATCGCTGTAAGACCGGTGGCTTTGCGTCCCCGCGTTTCTGCGGGTTTGCCCTTGATCGGTGCAATTGAATATGCACAAGAAGCCTCGCGCTGACAAGAAGACTGGTGCACGAAATCGCGATTTGACCATAACCTTCGCTCGCCAGCCACGCCCTGCCCCACGGCGAACCCCCAAATCGATCAAGGAGTTATTGTCAAATCGGCACGGCTTGGAGCGGATCGCGCACGCCATCCCGCAAGCCCGATCCTGGGAGGAGTGGCTGCGCGCAGCGCTGCCGCTCGAACTGGCCGCGCATGTGCGAAGCGCTTTGCCTAAGGCGCCGGAGCTCATCATATTCGCCGACAACGCCGCCTGGGCGACGCGCCTGCGCTATGCGCTGGTCGCACTGCAGGCAGCTATTCTGGAGCGCGACGCCGCCCTGACGCGCACCAACGTCAGGGTGAAGATCGGCGGCTAGGAGGCCAGCGCGGTCGCCGGGCTCTCGCCCGCTTGCGCCGGCACGTACGAGATGGGCGCTTTGGCGGCGTCCTCGAACACTACTTCTTCCCAGGCACTGCGATCGGCCAGCAGTGCCCGCAGCAGGCGGTTGTTGAGCCCATGGCCGGACTTGTGGCCGGAGAACTCTCCGATCAGGCTGTGACCGAGCAGGTACAAATCGCCGATCGCGTCCAGGATCTTGTGCTTGACGAACTCATCTTCGTACCGCAGGCCATCCTCGTTCATCACACCGTCGTCATCCAGCACGATCGCATTATCGAGCGTACCGCCGAGCGCCAGATTGTGAGCGCGCAGCGTCTCCAGATCGCGCATGAAGCCGAAGGTGCGCGCCCGGCTGATCTCCTTGAGGAACGAGGTGGTGGAGAAATCCATCGTGGCGCGCTGCAGCCGGCGCTTGAAAATGGGGTGGTCGAATTCGATTTCGAAATTCACCTTGAAACCTTCGAACGGATCAAAGCGCGCCCACTTGTCGCCGTCCTCGATCAGCACGGTCTTCTTGACGCGGATGAAGCGCTTGGCGACTTCCTGTTCCTCGATGCCGGCCGACTGCAGCAGGAACACGAACGGACCAGCACTGCCATCCATGATCGGTACCTCGCCCGCGGTCACCTCGACGCAGGCGTTGTCGATCCCTAAGCCGGCGAACGCCGACAGCAGATGCTCGACCGTGGAAATGCGCGCCTCGGCTTGCACCAGCGTGGTTCCGAGAGTGGTGTCACCGACGTTCTGGGCACGCGCCGGGATGTCTACCGGCTGCGGCAGATCGACCCGCCGGAAGCAGATGCCGCTGTCGGCAGGGGCGGGCCTGAGCGTCATCATGACTTTCTTGCCCGTGTGCAGCCCGACCCCGGTGGCGCGAATCGAGTTACGAAGTGTCCGCTGACCCAGCATTGAAAACGTTCCGATAACTATCGCTTAGTACCGTATCACAGCGGCGGACGGGGAGCTAACCGTGCCGCCGCCTGTGAAGCGCTCGTCAATCGGCCTGGCGGCGCAAAAATGCCGGTATATCCAGCATATCTTCCGCCTCGGACATTGCCGGCAATCCATCGCCGACGGCCCGCTGGCGCACGATGGTGGGTTTGTCCAGCGCCGAGTAGTCATTGGCGGTCATCGGCCCTCGAGCCTTGGGGCTGCGGGCGTGGCCGCTGTCGGCCATGCGCGCAAGTCCCGCTTCGCGCGCCGCTCCGGTGTCGCGGCCCGCCAGCGCAGCGCGATCGATGAAGCTGTCGCGGGCGTGCTCGGCGCGGCTGCGCTGCGCCGCAGCACCACGGTTCAGGCCGGTGGCCACAACCGTCACGCGGATCTGATCGGACATGTCCGGGTCGATGACCGTGCCCACCACGACGGTGGCGTCTTCCGAGGCGTATTCCTTAACGATGTTGCCGACCTCTTCGAACTCGCCGATCGACAGATCCAGTCCGGCGGTGACATTGACCAGGATGCCGTGGGCACCGGCCAGATTGATGTCCTCCAGCAGCGGCGAGGACACGGCCGCTTCGGCGGCCTGACGCGCGCGCCCCTCGCCGCTGGCCGAACCGCTGCCCATCATCGCCATGCCGGTCTCGCCCATGACGGTGCGCACGTCGGCGAAGTCGACATTGATCAGTCCCGGCCGCGTGATCAGCTCGGCGATACCCTGTACCGCGCCCTGCAGAACCTGATTCGCCGCCTTGAACGCATCCAGCAGCGTAGTGCTGGCGCCCAGCACGGTGAGCAGTTTCTGATTGGGAATGGTGATCAGCGAATCGACGTGCTTGGTCAGCTCGGCAATGCCGTGATCGGCCACCATCGAGCGCTTGTTGCCTTCCATCTGGAACGGCTTGGTGACCACGGCGACCGTCAGGATGCCAAGCTCGCGTGCGATCGCCGCCACCACCGGGGCCGCGCCGGTGCCGGTGCCCCCGCCCATGCCGGCGGTGATGAACAGCATGTCGCAACCCTCGATCACCTCGATGATTCGATCGCGATCTTCCATTGCGGCCTGACGGCCGATCTCGGGATCGGCGCCGGCACCCAGTCCCTTGGTGATGTTGCAGCCGATCTGCAACGACGTTTTGATCTTGGAGGCTTTGAGCGCCTGGGCATCGGTATTGACGCAGATGAAATCCACGCCTTCGATGCCGGCCGACACCATGTGCGACACAGCGTTGCCGCCGCCGCCCCCAACCCCGATCACTTTTATTACAGCGCTTTGGCTGTATGCATCCATGAGTTCAAACATCGGTCAGCTCCTTGAGGTTTGCCCTGCTTGCGTCTAGTCAGAAATTGCCCTTGAACCAGCTCTTCATGCGCTCGAACATGCCGGCCACGTTGCCGCCGAGGGCCGCAGCCCCGGAAGTCGGCCCACTGTTGTCGCGCGCGTACAGCAACAGCCCGACACCGGTGGAATAGATCGGATTGCGCACCACGTCGCTCAGGCCCTTGACCTGCCCTGGCAGGCCGAGCCGCACCGGCACGTGAAAGATTTCCTCGGCCAGCTCGATCGCCCCTTCCATGCGCGCGCTGCCGCCGGTCAGCACGATGCCGGCGGCGATCACTTCCTCGAAGCCGCTGCGGCGCAGCTCTTCGCGAATCAGATTGAACAGCTCCTCGTAGCGCGGCTCGACCACCTCGGCCAGGGTCTGGCGCGCCAGGCGCCGCGCCGGCCGGTCGCCCACGCTCGGCACCTCGATGCTCTCGTCCGGATTGGCCAGCTGCGACAGCGCGCAGGCGTAGCGGATCTTGATGTCCTCGGCGTACTGGGTCGGGGTGCGCATCGACACGGCAATGTCGTTGGTCACCTGATCTCCGGCGATCGGGATCACCGCGGTGTGACGGATCGCGCCGCCGCCGAACACGGCGATGTCGGTCGTGCCGCCGCCGACGTCCACCAGGCATACGCCCAGCTCTTTCTCATCCTCGGTAAGCACCGCGAAACTGGATGCGAGCTGTTCCAGCACCACGTCCTCGACCGTAAGGCCGCAGCGCTGCACGCACTTGATGATGTTCTGCGCTGCGCTGTCCGCGCCGGTGACGATGTGCACCTTGGCCTCGAGCCGCACGCCCGACATGCCGATGGGATCGCGGATGCCTTCCTGGCCGTCGATGATGAATTCCTGCGGCAGCACGTGCAGGATGCGCTGGTCGGCGGGAATCGCGACCGCCTTGGCCGCGTCGATCACGTGCTCGACATCGCCGTGCGTGACCTCGCGGTCGCGGATCGCGACCACGCCGTGCGAGTTCAGGCTGCGCACGTGGCTGCCGGCAATACCGGCGTAGACCGCATTGATCTCGCAGTCGGCCATCAGCTCGGCCTCCTCGACCGCGCGCTGGATCGACTGCACGGTGGATTCGATGTTGACCACCACGCCCTTCTTCAGTCCGCGCGAGGGCTGACTGCCAAGGCCGATGACATCGATGCTGCCGTCGGGGGTTACGACGCCCACCAGCGCGACCACCTTGGAGGTACCAATATCGAGCCCGACGATCACGTCCTTGTCCGCTTTTCTAACCATTGATCTGCGCCTTGTCGGCCACGGGGGCCGTTGCCTGCCGCCCCGCCCCGCCCTTCCAGCCGACCGCGAAGCCATTGCTGTAGCGCATGTCGACGTAGGCGATGTCGGTCGCGCGCTGACTTACCAGCTTGGCCGCCGCCAGCATGAAGCGATCGAAGCGCTCATCGAGCTGGCGTCTGCCCAATCGCACCACCACGCCGTCGTCGAGCGTCAGGCTCCACGCGCCGCGGGCATCCAGGCCTAAGGCCGCCAGCCGCATTCCGACTTCGGTCAGATGTCCCTGGATCTCCAGATAGCGCGCGGTGACCTCCTGCTCGCTGCCCACAGGGCCGGTCAGTTGCGGCAGCTCCGGCGGAATGAAGCGCGACTCGCTCAGAAACAGCTCGCCGCGCGCATTGAGCAGCCCGGCGTTGTTCCAGCGCGCCACCGCGCTCTGTTCGTCGATCTCGATCTTCAGCCCGCGCGGCCAGTTGCGGCTCACGGCCGCGCGATCGACCCAGGCCAGCGTGCGCAGCCCGCGACTGATGTCCTCCAGATCGACCGTGACCAGACCGGCCCCGGCCAGGCGCGCGCGCACCACCTTCTCGACGTCCAGCGCCGACACGCGCTGCAGCCGGCCGGTCACGGTGATGCGCTCAATCGACTGGTTCAGCAGCAGCGTCAGCCCCCAAAACGCCAGCGCGATCAGCGCCACGCCCGCCAGCGACAGCCCCAGTCGCCGCCAGTTGATCGCCGGCAGCCGCATGCGCGGTGCGCGCGGGGCGCTGCGTCGGCTGTTGCGTCGGCGCTTGAGCATGCCCATCAGCCCTCGATCCTGCTGCGGGTCAGACTGGTTTCCAGCACCCGCCACGCCAGCTCATCGAAATCGATGCCGACCGCGCGCGCCGCCATCGGTACCAGGCTGTGATCGGTCATGCCCGGAACGGTGTTGATCTCGAGCAGTTGCGGCTTGTCGTCGCCATTCATCATGAAATCCACGCGCCCCCAGCCCTCGGCATCGCAGGCGGCAAAGCTGGTCAACGCCAGCCGTGCGAGTTCCTGCTCGGCGCTGGATGTAAGGCCGGAGGGACAGAAGTAGCGCGTGTCGTCGCGAAAATACTTGGCTTCGTAGTCGTAGAAGGCGCGCGGCGTCTCGATGCGGATCGAGGGCAGCGCCTCACCCTGCAGCACCGACACGGTGTATTCCGCGCCCTGGATCCAGCGCTCGGCGAACACCGTCGGCTCGACTCGGCGCGCCGCCCTCCAGGCCTCGGGCAGTTCCTGCGCACGCTCCACCCGAGTCATCGCGACACTCGAGCCTTGCGAGGCCGGCTTGACGATCAGCGGCAGTCCCAGCCGCTCGAGCGCTGCGTCCAGATCCGCGGCCGACTGCAGCACCACGAATTCCGGAGTCGCCACGCCGGCGGTCTGTGCCAGGCGCTTGCTGCGCAGCTTGTCCATGCCGATGGCCGAACCGAGCACGCCGCTGCCGGTGTAGGGCACGCCGAGGAATTCGAGCGCGCCCTGCAGCGTACCGTCCTCGCCGCCCGGCCCGTGCAGCGCGATCCAGACACGATCGATCTTGAGCTTCAGCAGATCGTTGAGCGATCGTTCGGCCGGATCGAAGCCCTGGGCGTTGACCGCGCGGCGCTTGAGCGCAGCCAGCACCGCCTTGCCGGTGAGCAGTGAGATCTCGCGCTCGGACGAGCTGCCGCCGTACAGCACCGCGACCGAGCCGAAGTCGGCCGGTTTCTGGATGTGCTCCACTGGCTGCGATTCGTGCCGTAATCGCATCAGTGACGGCCTCCATTGGCGCTGACGGCAGCCGGCGCGATCGGCTCGCCGACGATGCGCACCTCGGGCTCGAGCATCACCCCGGCGGTGCGCTGCACCGTCGCCTGCACGTGCCGGATCAGTTGCTCGAGATCGGAGGCGCTCGCGTTGCCCAGATTGACGATGAAATTGGCGTGCTTGTCGGACACCACGGCATCGCCGATGCGATAGCCCTTAAGACTGGCAGCCTCGATCAGCCGCGCGGCGTGATCGCCGGTCGGATTCTTGAACACCGAGCCACAGCTCCACCGTCCCAGTGGCTGGGTCGAGCGCCGCCGCTCGAGCAGCGCCTGCACGCTGTGCTGCGGCTGCGTGGCTTGCGGCGTAAAGCGCAGCTCGGCGGACAGAAACCATTCCTCAGTGGCATCGCCCGGCCACTCGACCTGGCGGTAGCCGGCGCGAAATTCCTGCGCGCTGCGGGTGCGGCGCTCGCCGTGGCGGTCGATGGTGTCGGCCGACACCACGTGGCGCCAGGTCTCATCGCCGAACGCCCCGGCATTCATCGCCAGGGCGCCGCCGAGCGTGCCTGGAATGCCGCTAAAGAATTCGCCCTGACTCAAGCCCCAGTTGACGCAAAGCCGGGCGATGCGCGCGCACGGCACGCCGGCCTCGCAGTAGACCGCGTGCGGTGGCCGCTGCTCGATGCGCGTAAAGGCGCCGGGCGTTGCGATCACCACCCCGCGGATACCGCCCTCGCGTACCAGCAGATTGCTGCCCAGTCCGACCCAGAACAGCGGCACCTGGCGCGGCAGCGCGCGCAGGAACGCCGCCAGGTCCTCGGCATCGCGCGGTGTGAACAGCGCGTCCGCTGGACCGCCGGCATGCCACGAAGTGTGCTGCGACATGGGCTCGTCGAAGCGCACGCGGGCAGTGAACTCGGCCGGGATATGCGGCCTCATGGCTGGCCTCCCGCGCGCAGGTGCCCCGGAAGCTCGTGCGCGACAGCACCGATGTGCCCTGCGCCCATGGTCACCACCACGTCGTCCGGGCGCACCACGGCGCGCAGCGCCGTCGGGATGTCGGCCAGCTCGTTGACGAACACCGGCTCGACCTTGGCGCGGCTGCGTACCGCGCGGCAGATGGCGCGGCCGTCGGCATCCTTGATCGGGGCTTCGCCGGCCGGATAGACCTCGGTGACGAGCAGCACGTCGACTCCGCTCAGCACGTTGGCGAAGTCGTCCAGCAGGTCGCGTGTGCGCGAGTAGCGATGCGGTTGGAACACCAGCACCAGCCGTCGCCCCGGCCACGCCTGGCGCAGCGCCTCCAGCGTGGCCGCGATCTCGGTGGGATGATGACCGTAGTCGTCGACGATGCTGATCGCACCGCCGTCGATGCGCACGTCGCCGAGGTACTGCATGCGGCGCTCGATACCCTGAAAATTGGCGAGCGCGCGGCAGATGTCCGCGTCGCTGACGCCAAGCTCGCTGGCCACCGCGATCGCTGCCAGCGCATTGCGCACGTTGTGCATGCCAGCCATGTTCAGCATCACGCTCAGCGTGCCGCTGCGTCCGGGCAAGGTGACTTGGAAGTGGCTGCCGCTGCGATCACGCTCCAGGGCGCTGGCACGTACATCCAGGTCGTCTCGCAGACCGTAGGTAAGGAATGGCCGGTTCAGGCGCGGCAGGATGCTCTGGATGTGCTCATCGTCACCGCACAGCACCGCCAGTCCATAAAACGGCAGGTTGTGCAGGAATTCGACGAAGCTGTGCTTTAGGCGCTCGAAGTCGCCACCGTGGGTGCCGAGGTGATCGTTGTCGATGTTGGTGACCACGGCGATGACCGGCTGCAGGTGCATGAACGAGGCGTCGCTCTCGTCGGCCTCCGCCACCAGTAACCGGCCCGCCCCGAGGCGCGCATTGCTGGCGGCACTCTTGAGCCGGCCGCCGATCACGAACGTCGGATCCTCTCCGCCTTCGGCCAGCACACTGGCGATCAGGCTGGTGGTGGTGGTCTTGCCGTGCGTGCCGGCCACCGCGATCGATTCGCGGAAACGCATCAACTCGCCCAGCATCTCGGCGCGCGGCACGACCGGCACGCGACGTGCGAGCGCTGCGCGCACTTCGGGGTTGTCCGCCCGTACCGCACTGGACACCACCACCACGTCGGCACGATCGGCGTGCTCGGCGCGATGCCCGAAACGGACCGTGGCGCCGAGCTTGACCAGGTTTTCGGTCATGGCATTCGGCTTGAGGTCCGAGCCCTGCACCTTGTACCCAAGATTGAGCATCACCTCGGCGATACCGCCCATGCCGGCGCCACCGATGCCGACGAAGTGGATGGTGTCGATGCGGCGCATTCGGGTACGCGGCTTGAGCACGGCTTCCGGCCGTGAAGTCATGCCACACCTCCGGCACTGCCGCCGGCGGCCAGTTGCACACAGGCATCGGCCAGCTCCTGCAACGCTCGCGGGCGCGCCAGCGCCCGCGCACGCTCGGCCATGGCCAGCAGCCGGCCGCGGCCATCGCACAGGCGCATCAGCTCGGACGCCAAACGCTCGGCGCTCAGATCACGCTCGGCGATCATCACCGCGGCACCGTCGTCGACCAGGAAGGCGGCGTTGCGGGTCTGGTGATCGTCGGTGGCGGCGGCGAACGGCACCAGGATCGCGCCGACGCCGGCCGCGGCCAGCTCCGACACGGTCAGCGCTCCGGCGCGGCAGATCACCAGATCGGCCCAGGCGTAGGCCGCGGCCATGTCCTCGATGAAGGGCTGCAGCCGCGCACTCATGCCGGCCTCTGAATAAGTACGTCGTGCGGCCTCGATCCACCGCTCGCCGGACTGATGCTGCACCTCGAACGCCTGGGTGCCGGCCGCGCGCGCCAGCGCGAATGGCACCAGCGCGTTGAGCCGCGTGGCGCCCTGGCTGCCACCCACCACCAACACGCGTGTCGGGCCCTGGCGCAGCGCGAAGCGTTGCGCCGGTGGCGGCAGCTCGGCGATCTCGCGACGCACCGGATTGCCGACCACCTGCGCGCCTATCGCCGGAGCGAAGCTGCCGGGAAAGGCGGTCAGCACGCGGCGCGCCAGCCGCGCCAGGCAGCGATTGGTGGTGCCCGCGATCGCATTCTGCTCGTGAATCAGCAGCGGCCGGCGCAGCAGCCAGGCCGCCACGCCACCGGGACCGGCGACGAACCCGCCCAGTCCGACCACGATGACCGGTCGGCGACGACGGATCACCGCCACCGCCTGCAGCAGCGCCCGCAGCAGCGTCAGCGGCGCGCTCAACCAGCTGCGCAGACTCTTGCCGCGCAGTCCACCGACGCTGAGCCATTCGATCGGAATCTTGTCGGCCGGCACCAGCCGCGCCTCCATGCCGCGCGGAGTGCCCAGCCACACCACGTCCCAGGAGCGCGCGCGCAGTTCGCGGGCCAGCGCCAGCGCCGGGAACACATGCCCGCCGGTGCCGCCGGCCATGATCAACGCCAGGGGGGCGCTCACGAGCGCTCCGGCCGCAGCCGCCGGCTGCCGTGGACGGTTTCATGATGCACGCGCAGCAGGATCCCAAGCCATGCCAGTGCCACCACCAGGCTGCTGCGGCCGTAGCTCATGAACGGCAGCGTCAGTCCCTTGGTCGGCAGCACGCCCATGTTGACGCCGACATTGATGAACGCCTGCACTGCCAGCCACAGGCCGAAGCCGGACGCCAGGTACGACTGGAATTTCAGGCCGGCATCGTGCGCGCGCCGCGCAATGATGAATGCACGCCATGCCAGCGCCAGAAACAGGCCGAGCGTCACCGCCACACCCACCAGACCGAGCTCCTCGGCCAGCACCGCGAACAGGAAATCCGTGTGCGCCTCGGGCAGGTAGAACAGCTTCTGCACGCTGGCGCCCAGACCGACGCCGAACAATCCGCCGCGACCAATCGCGATCAACGACTGCGTGAGCTGAAAGCCGCTGTTGAAGGGATCGGCCCATGGATTCAGAAATGCGGTCAGGCGGCGCATCCGATAACTGGAGAACATCACCAGCAGCGTCATGCAGCCGCCCGCGCACAGCACGGTGATCAGCATCCAGCGCCAGCGCGCGCCGGCCAGGAACAGCACGCCGAAGCCGGTGATGAACAGCACGCTGGCGGCGCCGAAGTCCGGCTCCATCAGCAACAGCAGCGCGATCACCGCCAACAGCGCCAGCGGCTTGACCAGTCCGGGCAGGCCGCCACGCAGCTGCTCTTCGTAGCGCACCGCATAGCTGGCGATGTAGATCAGCGCCAGCACCCGCGCCGCCTCCGACACCTGGAAATTCAAGCTGGCCAGGCGCAGCCAGCGGCGACTGCCGTTGACCACGTGGCCGAGGCCCGGAACCAGCACCAGCAGCAGCAGCAGCACACCGAGCAGTAACAGCGGCAGCGCCAGGCGCTCCAGCACGTCGGTCGGAATCGCGAAGGTCACGCCCGCCGCTACGGTACCGATCAGCACCAGCAGCATCTGGCGCTCAAGAAAGGCGAACGGATTGCCGTCCCGGCCGGCGATGGTGATCGAGGCCGAGGTCACCATGATCAGGCCGAGCAGCACGATCGAGACCGCCAGCACCACAGTCGGGCCGTCGATGGCCGCACCGCGCTGAGCACGCGCGCTGCGCAGCGTCTGACCGGTGAGCTCGCTCATGCCGATCGCCTTTGCACGGCATCGGCGAACGCCTGGCCGCGCTGCGCATAGTCGCGAAACATATCCAGGCTGGAGCACGCCGGTGACAGCAGCACGCTATCGCCGGAGCGCGCCAGGCGCATGGCCTTGAGTACCGCGGCGTCCAGATCCGCAGCATGGTGCAGTTCGCTCACACCCTGCAGCGCCGTCGCCAGCGCGCTCGCATCGCGACCGATCAGCACCACGGCACGCACCTTGCCGGCAAACGCGGCGCGCAGCGGCACGAAATCCTGTCCCTTGCCATCGCCGCCCGCGATCACGATCAGCGGTCCCGGCATGCCGCTGACGGCGGCCAGTGTGGCCCCGACGTTGGTGCCCTTGGAGTCGTTGATGTAGCGCACGCCACCGATCTCGGCCACCCACTGCGTGCGGTGCGGCAGTCCGGGAAAATCCCGCATGGCCGCCAGGCACGCGGCTCGCGGCAGCCCCAGGGCCTCGGCCAGCGCCAGCGCGGCCAGTGCATTGGCGGCGTTGTGCAATCCGCTGAGCCGCAGATCGGCACAGGCCAGCAGCGGTTCGGCGCGCCGCGTCAGCCACCAGTCGCCCTGCGTTCGCCGCATCAGTGCGTAGTCGGCGCCGACGTCGGAGCGCAGCGAGAAGCTCAGCTGACGTTGGCCCGGTCCGACCATCGCCGCCACCAGCGGATCATCCAGATTGATGACCGCGACGTCGCAGCGCGCATAGATGCGCGCCTTGGCGGCGGCGTACGCCTGCACGCTGGCGTACCGGTCCAGGTGATCGGGCGAGACGTTCAGCACCGCGGCGGCCGCCAGCGCCAGCGAGGTTGTGGTCTCCAGCTGAAAGCTTGACAGCTCAAGGATGTACAGCTTCACCCCGGCGGCCAACAGATCGAGCGCTGGCGGACCCAGATTGCCGCCAGCACGCACCTGCATGCCCGAGCGTGCCGCCATCTGCGCCAACAGACTGGTCACCGTGCTCTTGCCGTTGGTGCCGGTGATCCCGATTACCGGCGCACGCGCCGCGCGCGCAAACAGCTCGATATCCCCGACGATGCTCAGTCCGCGCTCGCGCGCCGCCTCGAAGAACGGCCCGCTCGGCGGCACGCCCGGTGACACCACCACCAGATCGGCCTGCTCCAGCAGCGCGGCATCGAACCCGCCGGTACGTATCACCACATCGGCGGCCAGCGCCTGAAGCGCAGCCAGCTCCGGCGGCGCGCTGCGACTGTCAGTCACGGCCACGCGCGCACCCTGCGCCAGTAGAAAGCGCGCCACCGACAGACCGGTGCGACCCAGGCCGACCACCACCGCGCGCAACGGCATCGGGGATGGCGTGCTCATCGCAGCTTCAGCGTCGACAGCCCGGCCAGCACCAGCAGGAAGCTGATGATCCAGAAGCGCACGATTACCTTGGGCTCGGCCCATCCCTTGAGTTCGAAGTGATGATGAATCGGCGCCATGCGAAAGATGCGTCGCCCAGTGAGCTTGAATGACGCGACCTGCAGGATGACCGACGCGGTTTCGAGCACGAAGATGCCGCCCATGACCAGCGCCACGATCTCCTGGCGCACGATGATCGCCACTGCACCGAGCGCGGCGCCCAGCGCCAGAGCGCCGATGTCGCCCATGAACACCTGCGCCGGATAGGAGTTGAACCACAGGAAGCCCAGGCCGGCGCCGGCCATCGCACTACAGAAGATCAGCAGCTCCCCGGCCTGCGGGATCGCAGGGATCGCCAGGTAATTGGCGAAGATCGCATTGCCGCTGGCATAGGCGAAGATGCCGAGCGCCCCGGCCACCATGGCCGAGGGCATGATCGCCAGTCCGTCCAGGCCATCGGTGAGATTCACGGCATTGCTCATGCCGACGATCATGAAATACGCCAGCGCGATGAATGCCGGCCCGCCCAGCGGCACACTGACGGTCTTGATGAATGGCACGAAGAAATCAGTCTCGGCCGGCACGTGCGCGGTGCGATACAGCAGCACGGCGGCGCTCAGACCCAGCACCGACTGCCAGAAGTACTTCCAGCGCGCCGCCAGACCGCGCGAGTTGCCGACCACCAGTTTGAGGTAGTCATCGACGAAACCGACTACGCCGAAGCCGAGTGTCACGCCGAGCGTGATCCAGACGAAGCGGTTGCGCAGATCGGTCCATAGCAGCGTGCTGATCAGGATTGCCACGATGATCAGTACCCCGCCCATGGTGGGCGTGCCGGCCTTAGGCAGGTGCGAGCGCGGACCATCATCGCGAACCACCTGGCCGATCTGCGAGCTGGACAGCCGCGCGATCATCTTGGGACCGATCAGCAGCGCCATGCTCAGCGAGGTCATCACTGCCAGGATCGCGCGCAACGTCAGGTACGAGAACACATGAAACGCCGACTGGTGCAGCGCGAGCATTTTGGCGGTCCAGTAGAGCATCGGTAGCGGCTACTCCTAGGTATCGGGGGACGACACCAGCGCGTCCACCACGCGCTCGAGCCGGTTGACGCGCGAACCCTTGATGAGCAGGCGCACGTCCGAAGTGATCTGCGATTGAAGCGCGTGCGCCAGCTGTCCGGCATCACCAAAACGCTCGCTGCCGGCCCCGAAGCTGTCGGCCGCCAGGGCAGCGAGCGATCCGAACGCGTACAGGCGCTCCACGCCAAGCGCCCGAGCGAGCTCACCCAGTTCGCGATGACTGCTGTCGGCGAATTCGCCCAGCTCGGCCATGTCCCCCAGCACCAGCCAGCGCCGGCCCGGCAGCTCGCTCAGCACCTCGAGCCCGGCGCGCGCCGAACTCGGATTGGCGTTGTAGGAATCGTCGATCAACCAAGCCCCGCTGCGGGCGCGGCGCAGTTGCAATCGGCCGCGCACCGCCTGCACCGCGCGCAGGCCAGTGATCACTTCCTGAAGCGTGGCGCCGGCGCTGGTGGCCGCAGCGGCGGCGGCCAGTGCATTGCGTACGTTGTGCCGGCCGGCCAGGGCCAGCGTCACATCGGCCTCACCTGCGGGACTGTGCAATCGGAAGCGCGTGGCGAAGTGCTGCGCATCCATCTCAAAGCCGATGTCGGTGGCATGAAAATCGGCTTCCGGGCGCAGACCGAAGCTCAGCACCCGTGCCCGGGTGCTGGCGCGCCACAGCGAATCGTAGGCGTCGTCGGCGTTGATGATCGCCGTACCGCTGGCGGGCAGGCCGGCGACCATCTCGCCCTCGGCGCGCGCCGCGCCCTCCAGCGAGCCGAAACCTTCCAGGTGCTCGGCGCCGGCGTTGGTAATCACCCCGATGCCGGGCCGCGCTATCTGCACCAGCTGTTCGACGTCGCCGCGGCGGTTGGCGCCCATCTCGATCACGGCACTGCGATGTCTGTCCTCCAGCCGCAGCAGCGTCATCGGTACGCCCAGATGGTTGTTCAGATTGCCTCGGGTGGACAGACACGGGCCGCCCTGCGACAGGATGGCGGCGATCATTTCCTTGACCGTGGTCTTGCCATTGCTGCCGGCTACGCCGATCACCGGGCCCTTGAACTGCGCGCGTGCCGCGCGCGCCGCGTTCGCCAGTGATGCTTCCACGTTTGATACCACGATCTGCGGCAACGGCAGCTGAACGGCGCGCTGCACGATGGCACCAGCGGCCCCGGCCGCCGCCGCCGCTGGCACGAATTCGTGGCCGTCGGCTTTCTCGCCGCGCAGCGCGGCGAACAGGTCCCCGGCCGCCAGCTTGCGGCTATCGATCGCGATCTCGTTGAAGCCTCGATCCTCGCCCTGGAGCCGTCCATGGCCCGCTCTGGCGAATTGCTTCAGCGTGCGGATCATCAGCGCACGCGCTCAGCGAGCGCTTCGGCGACTACCGCGGCATCGCTGAACGCGCGCCGCTCGTTGCCGACGATTTGGTAGGCCTCATGACCCTTACCGGCAATCAGTACCACGTCACGGGCAGCGGCCAACTCGAGCGCCGCGTGGATGGCACGCCGCCGGTCGTGCATGACGCGGGCGCGCGCGGCAGCGCCGGCGGCGGTCACGCCGTTCATGATCGCCTCGACGATCGCGTGCGGATCCTCGCGCCGCGGATTGTCGTCGGTGACGATGATGATGTCGGCCAGGGCGGCCGCAATCCGTCCCATTTCCGAACGCTTGCCGGGGTCGCGCTCGCCGCCGGCCCCGAACACGCACCACAGCCTGCCGCGACAGTGCGCGCGCGCCGCGTGCAGCGCCTTGGATAGCGCATCGGGTGTATGGGCGTAATCAACCAACGCCAGCGGCTGGCCATCGCCGCCGATGGCCTGCATGCGCCCCGGCGGGGCAGTGCACCGGGCCAGTGCGTCGCAGGCGCGCTGCAGCGGCAGGTCCCATGCCAGCAGCACCGCCAGCACCGACAGCAGATTGTCGACGTTGAAGTCGCCGATCAGGCTGCTGTCGAGCCGGGTCGCGCCGCGACTGCTCTGGACCTGGATGCGCAGGCCGTGCGCGCACGCCTCGACCGCGCTGGCACACACATAATCCGCGCCGCTCGCCACCCACTCGGCGGGACGTTGCGAAGTCACGAACAGCCGCTCGTTGGGCCGCTGCTGACTCGCGCCGGTCTGCAGCCGCGAGCGTGCCAGCTCCAGCCCGAACGGATCATCGACATTGATGACGCGCGCGACCAGCGTCGGCCAATTAAACAGCCGCGCCTTGGCGCCGCCGTAAGCCTGCATGCTGCCGTGGTAGTCCAGATGATCGCGGGTGAGATTGGTGAATACGGCGGTATGAAAGCGCACGCCGGCGCAGCGCTCCTGGTCGAGCGCGTGTGAGGACACTTCCATCGCGACCGAATCGACGCCCTGCGACAGCATCCGGGCCAGCTCCCGGTGCAGCGTGAGCGCATCGGGCGTGGTGTGAGCCATCGGCCTGAGCGCTGCGGCCGTGCCGGCGCCGAGCGTGCCGATGTAGGCAGTCCGGCGTCCGCAATATTCGAGTGCCTGCGCCAGCAGCCACGCGCACGTGGTCTTGCCGTTGGTGCCGGTGATTCCCGCCAGCGTCACTCTGGCCGACGGCGCATCGAAGAAGCGATCGGCGATGAATCCCAGTTGCGCGCTCAGGTTCGGCACCGCGCACACCACCACGTCCGCGGCCAGCGGCGGCGGGCTGACCCCGGGCGCCGGCTCCCACAGGATCGCGCGGGCGCCGGCCGCGACCGCGCTGTGGGCGAATTCCAGTCCGTGATGTGTGCGGCCGCGACAGGCGAGGAACGCCGCACCGGGCGTCACGCTGCGGCTGTCCTGGGTGATATCGGAGACCTCCAGGCGCTCGGGCACGTCGACCAGACCCCCGAGCAGGGCCTTGAGCGGTCGCCAGGTGGTCTGCGTATCGACATTCATCGTCGCGCCACCCGCTGGCCGTGCAGCAACGGCGGACCGGGGGCGATGGTCTCGTCGGGAGCCACGCCCAGCAGCCGCAGCGCACCGCCGACCACCGTGGAAAAAACCGGGGCGGAGACGTCTCCGCCCAGGAATTTGCCGGCAGTTGGCTCGTCAATTACGACGACCGCGGCAAGACGTGGATTCGAAGCGGGTGCGATGCCCGCAAAAACCGAGGTATAGCGATCCTTTGAGTAGCTGCCATTGACCGACTTCCAGGCAGTGCCGGTCTTGCCGGCCACGCGGTAGCCGGGGATGCGGGCGTGTACGCCGGTGGCGCCTTCCTGAGTGGTGACCGCCTCGAGCAGCTGCAGCAGAGCGCGACACACCGACGGGTCGAGAATCCGCTCGCCGGCGGGTGGGTGGTCCAGTCTGAGCAGCGAGACCGGGCGGCGGATGCCGCGCGCGCCGATCGCGGCATACCCTTGCGCCAGCTGCAGCGGCGTGACCGAAATGCCATAGCCGTGCGACAGCGTGGCGATGCTGATCGCGCGCCAGTGCGAATAATTGGTGAATACACCGGCCGACTCGCCCGGAAACTCGCTGGCGGTAACCTGGCCGAAGCCGAAACGATTCAGCGTGCTCCAGATCTGCTGCGGCTCAAGCTGCAATGCGAGCTTGGCCATGCCGACGTTGGAGGACTTCGCCAGCACGGTGGCCAGGTCGATTGCGCCCAGATCGTGCTCGTCCTCGAAGGTCGTGGCGCCGACCTGAATGAATCCCGGACCGGTGTCGATGACGCTGGTGGCGGTGAATTTTCCGGACTCCAGCCCCGCCGCCACAATGAATGGCTTGATGCTCGATCCGGGCTCGAACAGATCGGTGACCGCGCGGTTGCGATAGGCCGTGGGCACGATCTGATCGCGGTCGTTGGGGTTGTAGGCCGGCTGATTGACCATCGCCAGCACCTCGCCGCTGTCGATGTCGAGCACCACCATCGAGCCGGCACGCGCGCGATTGTCGATGATGGCGCTCTTGAGCTCGCGGTACGCCATGTACTGGATGCGCAGATCGATGCTCAGACTCAGATCGCGCCCGGGGCGCACGGCGCGGATGCTCTCGACGTCCTCGACCATCCGCCCGCGGCTGTCCTGGATCACGCGCTTGGTACCGTTCTCGCCCGCCAGCCAGTTGTCGAAGGCCAGCTCGGTGCCGTCCTGGCCGACATCGTCGATGCTGGTGAATCCGATCAGATGCCCGGCGACCTCACCGGCCGGGTAATAGCGGCGATACTCGCGCGCCAGGAACACCCCGTTCAGGTTGAGCTGGCGCACGCGTTCCGCGTCTGTGGGCGTCATGCCGCGTTCCAGATACAGGAACTGGCGATCGAGGTTACTGCTGACACGACGTGTGAGCTCGGCGCGGTCGGTACCAAGAGCGCTCGCGAGGTGCGGCAGCTGATCGAGGCTGCTGGACAGTTCCTGCGGATTGACCCAGACCGAATCCACCGGCGTGCTGACCGCGAGCGGCTCGCCGTTGCGATCGACGATGTTGCCGCGATGCGCGGCGATCACTGCCACGCGCGAGAAGCGCGCGTCGCCCTGCGACTCCAGGAATCCGTGATCGACCAGCTGCAGATGCACCGCGCGTCCCACCAGCCCAAGCGCGCCGGCCAGCAGCAGCGCGAACAGCAGCAACTGGCGCACGCGAAACGACGGTGCGCTCACGCGCGCCCCTGCCCGCGACCCGTGACTCCAGCCCAGCCGGCTCATGGCGTGACGACCTCGACGTCGCGCGCGTCCGGCGTGCTCATGTGCAAGCGCTCGCTGGCTACGCGCTCGACGAAGGCATAGGTCGACCAGGCGCTCTGCTCGAGCTGCAGCCGACCCCATTCGGCATCCAGCTCATCGCGCCCGGTATTCAGCCGCTCCAGTTGGACGAACAGCTCGCGTGCGCGGTACTTGGCATAGATCGCCCCGGCGCCGGAAACCAGCACCGCGCACCACAACAGCGCCACGCTCAGCAGCAGCACCGCCCGCCGCAGCATCATGCGCGCCGCTCGGCGACCCGCAGCACGGCGCTGCGGGCGCGCGGATTGGCGATGATCTCCTGCGCGGAAGGCCGCTGGCGCCGACCGATGCGCCGCAGCGGCGGCGGTGGCGCGAGCGTATCGAGCGGCAGGCGAGCCAGCACCGGATCGGGTTCGGAGTGGACGCGCACGAACTGCTTGACCGCCCGGTCCTCGAGCGAATGAAAGCTGATCACCGCCAGCCGCCCGGCTGGCGCCAGCAAGGTAAGCGCCTGTTCGAGCCCGCGGCGCAACTGTCCGAGTTCGTCGTTGACGTGCATGCGCAGCGCCTGGAAAGTGCGGGTCGCAGGATGCTTGCCGGGTTCGCGGGTGGGCACGCAGCGCGCCACCAGTGCGGCCAACTCGCCGGTGCGCGTCAGCGGCTGCACGGCGCGAGTGCGCACGATCGCGGCGGCGATGCGGCCGGCGAAGCGTTCTTCCCCCAGGGTCGCGATCACGTCACGAATCTCATGAAGGTCCGCAGCTGCAAGCCACACGGCCGCTGATTGGCCGCGCGACGGGTCCATGCGCATATCGAGCGGGCCGTCTTGGAGGAAGCTGAAGCCGCGCGCGGCGTCGTCGAGTTGCGGCGAAGCGACCCCGAGATCAAACAACGTCCCATCAGCATGCGTACGACCTGTCTGCGCATGCACCAGAGCCGCAAGCTGGCCGAATTCGCCTTGCACGAGCCGCAGCCGCTGCTCATGCGCATAGCGCACGCGCCCCGCCGCAATCGCCGCCGGATCGCGATCAATGGCGATAAGCTGTCCGTCAGGTCCAAGCGCCTCGAGGATGCGCCCGCTGTGGCCGCCACGGCCGAAGGTCGCGTCGACGTAGAGGCCGTCCGGACGCAACGCCAGCGCCGCAAGCGTCTCCGCGACAAGCACCGGGGTGTGCTCATCCAACTCCCCTCATCCCGCGGCCGCCCAGCGCCGCCTCAGAACAACAGCGAATCGAATCCCGGGGGCAGCTCGGAAGCTGCCAGCTCGCACTTCAACAGGTAAGCGCGCCGCTCCATCCAACGGGACTCGTCCCATAACTCACATCGATTGCCCATCCCGAGCAGCGTCGCCTTGCGGTCCAATCCGGCAAATGCACGCAGCTCGGGTGACAGCAGCACGCGTCCCTGTCCATCGATGATCAGGTCGGTCGCATGACCGATGAGGAGACGCTGCAGACTTTCGGTTCGCGGGTGTAGGCTTGGCAGCTGCATGAGTCGCTCATGCACCTTTTGCCAGTCGACCAACGGATACAGCAGGAGGCATTCCCCGCCGCGGATGTTGATGGTGACGACCAGCTGGCCGGCCGACCGCTCGACAAACTGCTCGCGATAGCGGGTCGGGACGACCAGGCGTCCTTTGTCATCCAATGAGACATTTGTTGCACCGCGAAACATCGTAGAGAGGGCGACTGACCCATTTTTCCCCACATCCACCCACTTGGCGCCACTATGGAAGCTGGACGGAGCGGTGTCAACGCTTTGGCTCGCAAAATTCTTCAGGCGCGGTAGGGACTTACGGTGCCGCCGATGACGGCGCAGCAATTTCGCAACAGGAGTCTTTAGGGATCAAAAGCTTGCGGGGAAAAGCTGTTCGGCATTCGATGCAGAGCGCCGTGCGGCGCTTAAGGTGGAGAGCCGGCCTGTAAGCCGGGTTCTGTCTTGAACAGTCATTCCTCTGGGACGCGCGTCGCCGCGCGCCTCAAGCGGCCTACCCGGAAGCACGCGCGGGCGCGCGCTGCGGCCATGAATTCGACCGCGACTTCCCTATTTGGCCTTGCTCCAGGCGGGGTTTGCCGTGCCACCGGTGTTACCACCGGTGCGGTGCGCTCTTACCGCACCGTTTCACCCTTACCGGCATTCCTTGCGGAATGCTTAGGCGGTCTGCTCTCTGTTGCACTTTCCGTGGGCTCACGCCCCCCAGGTGTTACCTGGCGCCCTGCCCGCCGAGCCCGGACTTTCCTCTACATTTCCCGAAAGAAATGCAGCGACTGTCCGGCCGACTCTCCACCCTCGTCACCTTACCGGCGTTGCAGCTGCAGCGCCAGCGCATAGGCGTCGCTGCGCCGCGCCCCGGCAATCTGCGCGGCGATCGCCGCGGCGCGCGCCGGCGGCATTTCGCCCAGCAGCAATCGCAGCGTGCGCGCCAGCAGCTCGGCATCGCCGGCGGCGGCAGCGGCCGGGGCGGCGCCCGCCACCACCAGCGTGATCTCGCCGCGGCGCAATTCGGGCTGCGAGTGCGCCATGGCCGCCAGCTGGCCGAGAGTGCCGCGATACACGCTCTCGTGCAGCTTGGTCAGCTCACGCGTGACCACGGCGCTGCGGTCGACGCCGAAGAGCTGTGACAGGTCATCCAGTGTGGCCGCGATCCGGTGCGGCGCTTCGAACAGCACCAGCGTGCGCGGCTCGCCCGCCAGGCGCGCCAGCAGCGCGCGCCGCGCACTGGCGCGCGGCGGTAGAAACCCTTCGAACGCAAACCGATCGGTCGGCAGGCCGGCGATGCTCAACGCCGCGGTCACGGCCGACGCGCCCGGCACGCTGCGCACCTCGATACCGGCCGCGGCCGCCGCGCGCACCAGCGCGAAGCCCGGGTCGGACAGCAGCGGCGTGCCGGCATCGCTGACCAGAGCGATAATTTTGCCGTCCGTAAGCTGACGCACCAGGCTGTCGAGGCGCGCCTGCTCGTTATAGTCGTGCAGTGAGATCAGCCGGGCCGTCACCCCGATGGCGGCCAGCAATTGCGCGCTGCGGCGCGTATCCTCGGCCGCGATCAGATCGGCGCTGGCGAGAACTTCGCGCGCGCGCGTGCTCAGATCGCCAAGATTGCCGATCGGTGTCGCCACCACCTCGAGTCTGCCGGCACAGGCCAGCCGGGCGCCGCGAGCCACTATAATTCTCCGTTCCGGGCCGATCCCATGTCAGAGCTAAGCTTGCGGGGCAAAGTATCGATGGCGCAAATCCGCCGTTTCCGTTGCGTTCTGCTGACCGCCGTGCTCGGCCTGGTCGGGTGCGCGGTGCTGGCGCCGCCGGTCTCGCAGCGCATCGGCAGCGAGCAGGCCGCGCAGAACGCCGCGCACAAGGGTGATCACGCCCAGTCCGCGGCCCAGTACGAGAATCTGGCGGCCTCGCGCACCGCCTCTGAGCGTGCCGACCTGCTGTTGTCGGCCGCGCGCGAATGGCTCGCGGCCGGCAAGCCGGCCGATGCGGCACGGGTGCTCGCCGGCATCGGCCCGCCGCTCACGGCGGCGCAGAGCCTGGACCGCTCGCTGCTGGACGCGCAAGTCTCGCTCGACGCCAACCGCGCGCAGGAGGCGTGGCAGAAGATCGGCGCCATCTCCGAAGCCAGTGTCACCGCTGGCGGCGCACCCGGCGCGGCGCTGCGCTACGACTCGCTGAAGATGCAGATCGCACTGGCCGCCGCACGCCCGGTGGACGGAGTGCGCGCCGAGATGGCTGCCGAGAGCGTTACCGCCAATGCGCAGGAGCGCACCCAGCTGCGTATCCGGCTGCTGGCGGCGTTGCGCGCGGCGCGCGACCGCGGCGTCAAACTGGAACCCCAGGCCAGTCAGGATCCCACGGTGCGCGGCTGGCTCGAGCTCGGCGCCATGGCCACCGATGCGCGCGCCGGTTCATTGCTGAGCGAGGCCGAGGCGACCGGCTGGCGCGCCAAATATCCGAATCATCCGGCCACCGAAGTGCTCGGTCAGGCGCTGCCCGCACCACTGGTGGCAGCAGCCCCCGGCGGCCGCGCGGCGCTGTTATTGCCGCTGTCCGGTCCGGCGTCCGGGCAGGCCGCCACCGTGCGCGACGGTTTCTTGAGCGCCTACTATCAACTTCCGGCCGCCAGCCGACCGGCGCTACAGATCTACGATACCGGCGCCCTGCGGGCGGTCGATGCGATCGCTCAGGCGCACGGCAGCGGCGCCAGCTTCATCGTCGGCCCGCTGATTCGCGAGGATGTCGGCGCCGTGGCGGCGCTGGGCTCGCAGTCGGTGCCGGTGCTGGCGTTGAACTTCCTGCCCTCCGACCGTCCGGCGCCCGCCGGCCTGTATCAGTTTGCGCTGTCGCCGGAAGATGAAGCCCAGCAGGTGGCGCGCCGCATCCTTGCCGACGGGCATCACCGCGGCATTGCGCTGTTGCCGCACGACGACTGGGGCAATCGGGTGATGGATGCCTTCATGCGCGAGCTCAACGCCGGCGGCGGCAGTCTGATAAGCCAGGCGATCTACGATCCGGCGGAACACGACTACAGCTACGAGCTCAAGAGCATCCTGCGCGTGGAAGACAGCATCGCGCGGCATGCGCGCCTGGAGAACGTGCTCGGCAGCAAGCTCAATTTCGAACCGCGTCACCGCGGCGACATTGAATTTGTGTTCGTGGTTCCGGAGAACCCTACCAACGCACGCCTGATCGAACCGCAGATCAAGTTCTTCTACGCCGGCGACATCCCGACGTATTCGCTGCCGAACGCGTACGAGCCGGACGCCACCGACGCCAATCGCGACATCGACAGCCTGATGTATCCCGACATGCCCTGGATGATCAGCGATGACGGCAATCTCGACAGTATTCGCAGCGCCATCGACCAGGCCTGGGGCAACACCGTCGCCTGGCACAGCCGCCTGTTCGCCTTCGGCTATGACGCCTGCCAGCTGATGCTGGCGATGACCGCCACGCACCAGAAGCTCGCCGACGTGCAGGTCACCGGCCTGACCGGGCAGCTGCATTTCGATGCCCAGGGCCGGGTGCAGCGCGATCTCATCTGGGTACAGGTGCGCGATGGCGAGCCGCACCGACTGCCGCCACCGCCTCCGTCCGCAGCCCCTTAGGGTTAGCGGCCGCCCATTTCGGCATGAACTCGACGCGTTCGCGGCCTGCCGCCGGCGGGCGCATCGCCCCACACTTTCGCGCCATGGATCCGCGCAGGCGTTGCGGCATCGAGGCCGAGCAGCGCGCCGCCGAGCTGCTGCGCGCCGCCGGCTGCCTCATTCTGGCACGCAATTTCCGCTGTCGTGCCGGCGAGCTCGACGTCGCGGCGCGCCGTGGGGAGCTGCTGATCGTGGCCGAGGTGCGCCTGCGCGGCTCGGCGGCCTACGGTGGAGCGGCCGCGAGCATCACCGCTGCCATGTGCGCGCATCGTGCGCGCGACGCGCTATCTGCTGTTGCGGCGCCCGAATCTGGCGCGCCTGGCAGTGCGCTTCGACGTGCTGCTGCTGAACTCGAGCTCAGGTCCGATCGAGTGGATCGAGAACGCGTTCTGAGCGCGGTTACTTGACGACTGTCAGGCGCGGACGGCGCTCGCCGCCGGGTGGCGGCTTGTCCGGTGTCGGGGTCGGCTCGGATGGTGTCGGCTCGTGCTCGCTGTCCGAGAACACCATGCCCTCCCCGGTCTCACGCGCATACACGCCCAGCACTGCCTCGATCGGCACGTGCACGCGGTGCACGATGCCGGCGAAGCGCGCGTCGA
The DNA here is from genome assembly GCA_036502265.1 of Steroidobacteraceae bacterium. Taxonomy (GTDB): domain Bacteria; phylum Pseudomonadota; class Gammaproteobacteria; order Steroidobacterales; family Steroidobacteraceae; genus FEN-1191. The sequence goes on from DASXYW010000117.1 coordinate 56,704, forward strand.
AATCGATCGCATCGTTGCTGAGCTGCAGGCGCTGGGTCGCGGTGGTCGACAAGTTGAGCACGATCTTGCCGTCTTTGATGTAGGCCGATGGCACCTCGACCCCATTGCGCATCGCATCGACGATCACGTGCGGAGTGTGGCCACTGTCGATGATCCACTCCTGCATCGCGCGCAGCAGATAGGGCCGCCGCGACAGTCCTGGCCCGGCTTCGGGCCGCTTGCCGGACATCAGGCGCTCCGCATCTGCAGCTCAGCGTCCGAGAGGCTGGCGCGAAACGACGGCCGGGCGAACATCGAGCTGGCATAGCGCGTCAAGGCCTGGGCCTGTGGCGGCAGATCGATCTCGTAATGCCGCAGACGCCATAGCATCGGCGCGACAGTGGCGTCCACCAGCGAGAATTCATCGCTCAGGAAGAACGGCTTGACCTTGAACAGATCGACGCTCTGCAGAATCGCATCGCGCAGAATCTTGCGATTCTTGGCCACGTGCTTTTTATCGTGGTCCTCGTCGATCAGCTGCGCCTGCCCGTACCAGTCGCGTTCGATTCGATACAGCGCCAGTCGGAACTGCGCCCGCAGGATCGGATCGACCGGCATCAGCGGCGGATGCGGAAAGCGCTCGTCCAGATATTCGATGATGACGCGCGAGTCATACAACACCAGGTCGCGGTCCACCAGCGTCGGCAGGCTGTGATAGGGGTTCAGGTCCAGGAGGTCTTCCGGATAGCGGCCCGGCACGACGTTGATGATGTCGATTTCGACGCCCTTCTCGGCCAGCACGATGCGCGTGCGGTGGCTGAAGGGCTGATCGGGCGCCGAGAACAGCGTCATGATCGAGCGGCGACTAGTCACGAACCAGTTCTCCCGTCGTCAATGGACGTCTTTCCAGTACTCTTTCTTGAGTAGGTAAGCCAGGATCGTCAAGGCAACCAGGAACAGCACCACGAACAGGCCGATCTGGCGACGCTCGACCTGCGACGGATCGCCGACGTAGTCGAGGAAATTCACCGTATCGCGCACGAAGCCATCGAACTGCTCTGGCGTCATGTTGCCGGGCGCCAATGTCTCGAAATGATCAAATACCTTTCCGGTGGGCTCGTCGCGAAACACCGCCGCCTTAACGCCCTCCAGGTCCGAGAGCACCGCCGGCATGGCGGCATTCGGATAGGCCAGGTTGTCGCTGCGCGTGGGACGGCTCGGATCCGAATAGAAGGTCTTCAGAAACTGGTACAGGTAGTCGACGCTGCGCGAGCGCGCGATCAGCGACAGGTCCGGCGGCTGCTTGCCAAACCAGTTGACGGCATCGGCAGCCGGCATGGCGGTGGTGATGTAGTCGAGACTGTTGCTGCCGGGGGCGACCAGATCGGAGGTCAGCACCGAGGTCGGAATCTGCAGGTCGTCGGCGATGCGCTGATAGCGCATGTACTTGAGCGAGTGGCAGCCGTTGCAGTAATTCATAAAATTGCGAGCGCCGCGCTGGATCGAACTCCGGTCGAGCACCGAATTGCCGGCGCGCCAGCTCTGCCATCGCACCGGCGCGCTCTGCTCCGAGCCACCTTGCTCGCGGTTCAGTTCGCTCGGCTGCGGTTTGGTCGCTTCGGTGGCCCCCGACGGGCTCACGTTGGCGGGCGACTGCGGTTGATCGGCCCCCATGGCGAGCGGTACGCCCGTCAGCAGCACCAACGCCGCCGCGGCCAACCTAACCATGATAGGTGACCCGCTCGGGGACCGGTTTGACGCGATCGATGCGCGAGTACCAGGGCATCAGCCAGAAATACAGGAAATACGGTACCGCGAAGATGCGCGCCAGGGTCACGTAGGGCTCCTGCGCCGGCTGCATGCCCAGATACATGAGCACCAGGAACGCGATGCTGAACAAGGCCAGGAACACACGTGATATCCATCCTCGGTAGCGCATCGAGCGCACCGGCGAGCGATCCAGCCATGGCAGAAAGAAAAATGACACCACTGCGATCAGCATCAGCAGCGCGCCGATGCGCTGGTCGGGCACCGCCCGCAGGATCGCGTAGTACGGGGTGAAGTACCACGACGGTGAAATCGGGTCTGGAGTCGACAGCGGGTTGGCGGGCTCGAAGTTGGCCTTCTCGAGGAACAGGTCGCCCAGCGTCGGCACGAAGAACACCACGATCGCCAGCGCCACCAGCAGCACGCACACGCCGACGATATCCTTGACGGTGTAATACGGGTGAAACGGGATACCATCGAGCGGCCTGCCCTTGGCGTCCTTGCGATCCTTGATCTCGACACCGTCGGGGTTGTTCGACCCGACCTCGTGCAGTGCCACCAGGTGCAGTGCCACCAGCAGCAGCAGCACCAGCGGCACGGCCACCACGTGCAGTGAGAAGAAGCGATTCAGGGTCGCATCCGCCACCCCGTAGTCGCCGCGGATCCACTCCACCAGCGCCGGACCGATGCCCGGTATGGTGCCGAACAGATTGATGATCACGGTCGCGGCCCAGTACGACATGTTGCCCCAGGGCAGCACGTAACCCAGAAACGCCTCGGCCATCAGCGTCAGATAGATGATCATGCCAAACAGCCACAGCAGCTCGCGCGGCGCCTTGTACGAGCCGTACAGCAGCGAGCGGTACATATGCAGGTACACCACGATGAAGAAAACCGAAGCGCCCGTGGAGTGCAGGTAGCGGATCAGCCACCCGAACGGCACCTCGCGCATGATGAACTCGACCGAGTCGAACGAGGTCGCGGCTCCGACCTTGTAGAACATCGTCAGGTAGATGCCGGTGAGCAGCTGCAGCACCAGCACCGCCAGCGCGAGCGAACCGAAGAAGTACCAGATGTTGAAATTCTTGGGCGCGTAGTACTCGAGCAGCTGGCTACGCAGAAACGTATCCACCGGCAGGCGGCGATTGATCCAAGCCCAAAATCCGCGCTTGGAAGCGCCGCGGTAGCCGGTTCTGTCGACTGGAGCCTGTGCCATCAGCTGGCTCCTTTCGGCTGCGGGCTGTCCAGTCCGATGATCAGCGTGTTCTGGTCGCGAAAACTGTACGGCGGCACCACCAAATTGGTGGACGCGGGCGAGCCGTCAAATACGCGACCGGCCAGATCGAATCGCGAGCCATGGCACGGACAGCGAAAGCCGCCCGGCCAGTCGGCGCCGAGCACCGGATCGCCGGCATCGAAGAATTGCTTCGGCAGGCAGCCCAGATGCGTGCAGATGCCGATCAGTACCAGCAGGTCGGCACGCCGCGAGCGCATCTCGTTGCGTGCATAGTCTGGCTGTGTCGAGCTGTGCGATTTCGGGTCCTTGAGCCGGCCGTCGTTCTGCGGAAGTTTGTCGACCATGGCCTGATCGCGCCGCACGATGTAGATCGGCTTCAGGCGCCAGGTGGGGGTGATCATCTGTCCGGTCTGAAGCTTGCTCAGGTCAACTTCGACCGGCGCACCGAGCGCGCGGGCGCGCTCCGAAGGAGTCCAGGAGGCCACAAACGGCACCGCGGCGACCACCGCCCCGACGGCGGCTGTGACCCCGGTGGCTACGGTCAGGAACTTTCTGCGGCCCTCGTCGATCTCTGGCTGTGGGTGATCGGTCAATGCACCGACTTCGCTCATTTGATGCTCATCCTGACCGCTCTATTGGGGGGCTGCGCGCGGTATATCTCGGCCGCGGCGCTTGCTACGCTGCGTAAAACGCCGGGAACTATCGCATTATACACAACCGGTCGGTCCGACTTTTCGACCACGGTCCGCTTTAAGATCACATGAACCTGCATCGCTTGGGACGCGCCGCTGCCTTCGTCGCCGGCAGCATCGTCGGCGGCTTGGCGCTGGCGTTCGTGATCGTGTTTCTGCGTCCGCAGCTGCTGCAGCGTCCACCTGCGGCCGCGACGCCGTCCGAGGCGGTCGTGACGCCCACGAGCGCTCCGCCGGCGCCGCTCGCGGCCGCGGCCACTGCCGGGTTGGATACCGGTGTCACCGCTCAGGAGCCCGCCCCGGCCGCGACACCTCCCACCACCGGTGCGGTGTCGTATGCGGCGGCGGTCGCGCGCGCCGCTCCCGCGGTGGTCAACATCTCGACGCAGCGTCTGGTCACCGAGCAGTTCCAGCCATCGGTGTTTGACCAGTTCTTCGGCGATCTGCAACCGCTGTATCGGCATCGGGTGGAGCGGGCGCTGGGCTCCGGAGTGATCGTGGATCACGTCGGTCACATCATCACCAACAATCACGTGATCGCGAACGCCGAGTCGATCAACGTCGGCTTGGCCGATGATCGGATCGCACCGGCCACGGTGGTCGGCCGCGACCCGGACACCGACCTGGCGCTGCTGTCGATCAAACTCAAGGACCTGCCGGTCATGCCGCTGGGTCGCTCCGACGAGATCCAGGTCGGCGACGTCGTGCTGGCGATCGGTGATCCGCTCGGCCTGTCGCAGACCGTGACCCACGGGATCGTCAGTGCCACCGGCCGCCAGCAGCTGGGCGTGGCCACGTTCGAGAATTTTATTCAGACCGACGCCGCGATCAACGCCGGCAATTCCGGTGGCGCGCTGATCAACTCGCGCGGCGAACTGATCGGCATCAACACCGCCGTGCTAAACAAGAGCAGCGGCAACCTGAGCGTTGAGGGTATCGGCTTTGCCATACCGGTGAACCTGGCCCGCGGCGTGATGAAGGACATCCTCGATCACGGCCGCGTGATTCGCGGCTGGATCGGCATCCTGCCCGAGGACGTCGACGACGAGCAGGCGCGCCAGCTCGGTCTGGCGCGCGGCGGAGTGGTGATCACCAACATGTATCGCACCAGTCCGGCGGTGCAGGCGCAATTGCGCATCGGCGATGTGGTCACGGCGATCGACGGCAAGCCGGTGCGCAGCGCGCGCGACACGCTGGCGCAGATCGCGGCGCGCAAGCCCGGCAGCACGGTCACGCTGCACCTGCTACGCGCGCGCAGCGAGCTGGATTCCAAGGTCAATGTGACCGAGCGGCCGAATTCCATTCAGGGCACCTGACCCGAACGGCGGCTTTAGTTCGGTACGCGCCTGATGCGAGCGCCCAGCTGCGCCAGTTTTTCCTCGATGGTCTCGTAGCCGCGGTCGATGTGGTAGATGCGCTCGATCTCGGTACGGCCCTCTGCCACCAGTCCGGCGAGCACTAGGCTGGCCGAGGCGCGCAGGTCGGTCGCCATCACCGGCGCGGCGGTCAGGTGATCGATGCCGTTGATGATGGCGGTGTTGCCCTCGAGGCGGATCTCGGCGCCCATGCGCCGCATCTCCAGCATGTGCATGAAGCGGTTCTCGAAGATGGTCTCGACCACGGTGCCGACTCCGCTTGCGACCGTATCGAGGGCGGCGAACTGCGCCTGCATATCGGTCGGAAAGGCCGGGTATGGCGCGGTGCGCACGTCGACCGCGCGCGGCCGCCGCCCGCGCATGTCGACCTCGACCCAGTTGTCGCCGCTGGCGACGTCGGCGCCGGCTTCGCGCAGCTTCACCATGACCGCGTCCAGATGCCGCGGCTGGGCGTGCTTGATGCGCACGTGGCCGCTGGTGATGGCGCCGGCAACCAGGTAAGTGCCGGCCTCGATCCGGTCCGGCAGCACGTCGTAGTGCACCCCACGCAGCGCGCGCACCCCTTCGATCGCGATGCGATCGGTGCCGGCGCCCTCGATCTTTGCGCCCATGGCATTCAGGAACGCGGCCAGATCGATCACCTCGGGTTCGCGAGCGGCGTTCTCGATTACGGTCTGCCCCTCGGCCAGCACCGCGGCCATCATCAGATTCTCGGTGCCGGTGACGGTCACGGTGTCGAGCACCAGCCGCGCGCCCTTCAGGCGCGTGGCGCGAGCGCGGATGTAGCCGCCCTCGATGTGAATGTCCGCGCCCATGGCCTGCAGACCGGCCACGTGGATGTTGACCGGACGCGTGCCGATCGCACAGCCGCCCGGCAGCGACACGTCGGCGCGGCCGAAGCGCGCCAGCAGCGGCCCGAGCACCAAAATCGAGGCGCGCATGGTCTTGACCAGATCGTAGGGCGCGAAATATTCGCGGATCGTGCCGGGATCGACCTCGATGCGCATGCGCTCATCGATGGTCACGGTGACGCCCATGCGTCCCAGCAGTTCGATCGTGGTGGTCACGTCGCGCAGGTGCGGCACGTTGCCGATGGTCACCGGCCCTTCCGCCAGCAGCGCGCCGGCCAGAATCGGCAAGGTCGCGTTCTTCGCGCCCGAGATGCGTACCTCGCCCTCGAGCGGAATGCCGCCGGTGATCTGAAGCTTATCCACCGCTGCCGGGCCGGCCGCCGCGCTCGGCCCACTCCTGCGGTGTGTAGGCCTCGATTGACAGCGCGTGGATCTCGCGCCCCATGCGCTCGCCGAGTGCGCGGTACACCAACTGGTGGCGTGCCAGCGGCCGCAGGCCCTGGAACGCAGCGCCGATCAGCAACGCGGCGAAATGAGTGTTGTCCTCGGTGCGCACGTCGACGTGCGTATCGGCTATCGACTGGCGGATCAGATCCGCGATCTGGTTGGCGTCCATATGGGGGTGCGATCTTAAGCGATCTGTGCCGCTCTTTCGGCGCTATCATGGGCCGCAAGAGCGCCATGCAGACCGCCACCCCAACCGTCGAGCACGCCTTGGAATCTGCGCGCCGCACCTTCGATATCGAGGCCGCGGCGCTCGGTGCGTTGCGTGCGCGGCTCGACCAGCAGTTCCTCGCCGCCTGCCGCATATGCCTTAACTGTCGCGGTCGCGTCATCGTCACCGGCATGGGCAAGTCCGGACACATCGCCCGCAAGATCGCGGCCACGCTGTCCAGCACCGGCACGCCGGCGTTTTTTCTGCATCCGGGCGAAGCCAGTCACGGCGACATCGGCATGATTACGCGCGGCGATGTGCTGCTCGCACTGTCAAATTCGGGCGAGACGCCCGAACTTCTGACGCTGCTGCCGCCGCTCAAGCGGCTCGCGATCCCGCTGATCGCCATGACCGGTAATGCCGCATCAACGCTCGCCGGCGCCGCCGACGTGCAGCTGGATGTCGGGGTGCCGCAGGAAGCCTGCCCGCACAATCTCGCGCCCACCGCCAGCACCACCGCCGCACTGGTGATGGGCGATGCGCTGGCGGTCGCGCTGCTGGAGGCGCGCGGCTTCTCGGCCGATGACTTTGCCCGCATTCACCCCGGCGGCAGTCTCGGGCGGCGCCTGCTGCTGCACGTCGAGGACATCATGCGTCGCGGCGACGCCCTGCCGCGCGTCGGCGCGGATACGCCGCTGGCCCAGGGGATGGTGGAGATGAGCAGCAAGGGGCTGGGTATGACGGCGGTGCTGGATGAGCAGCAACGTGTGATTGGCATCTTTACCGATGGCGATCTGCGGCGCACGCTCGATCGTCAGGTCGATGTGCACCGCGCGCTGATGCGCGATGTGATGACTGCCGGTGGCCGCACCATCGGCGCGCGCGAGCTCGCGGCGGCGGCCGCGCAGATGATGGAATTGCATCGTATTACCGCGCTCATGGTGACCGATACCGACCGCCATCTGATCGGCGCGCTCAACGTGCACGACCTGCTGCGCTCGGGAGTGGTGTGAACGCCGGTGGGCGACTGCCGGACCGGGCGTGATCTCCCGGGTCCTGTTCGCGGTGCTCGCGCTCGGTGCCCTGGGCACACTGTTTTACCTGTCCGACAACGGCAACGCCGAGACCACGCCGGCCGACATCGAGAGTACCGAGCCCGGCTACATCGCCACCGGCGCCGAGCTGATCGAGACCGGCGATGATGGCCATCCCCTCTACCGCCTGGACGCCGAGCGCATCGAGCAGCCGACGCCGCAGGGAGTGATCTTCGTGACCGCCCCCAAGCTCGATTATCAACCCGAGGCGGACAATCACTGGACGCTGACGGCCGAGCGTGGCCAGATGCCGCAGGATGCACGCACCGCCGAGCTGACCGGGTCGGTGCGGGCCGAGGGCAAACCCAATGGTTCCGACGACCTGATGCATATCACCACCGATCAGTTGCATCTGGACATGGCAGCGCAGCTGGTGACCACCACGGCCAAGGTGCGGGTCGACTGGGGCCGAAACTCCCTGCGCGGTCGGGGCATGACCGCCAACATCAAGGACGATCGCCTGCAGCTGGGCGCCGAGGTGCACGGTGCGCTGGTGCACTGAGCAACGGCGGGGCGCCCGCGCGCGCCGGCCGATCACCACGCTGCTGCTCGTGGCCGTGGCCCCGGTGGTCGCCGCCGGCGCGGCCGACACTCCAAGCGATGCTGCGGCCGCTGGCCGCTGCAGCGAACCGCTGTGCTATACCGCCTCGACGCTCGAGGCCGAGCGCAACCGCATGGTGATGCACGACATCAACATCGTGGACACCACCCGCGGCGTCACGCACATCAAGGCCGACATGGCCGAGGCGAACGGCGCCGATCTGGCCAACAGCGAGTGGGTGCTGACCGGGCATGTGCAGGTGTCGCTGCCGCAGGGAAAACTTACCGCCGACAAGGCCACGGTGCAGTTCGCCAACAAGCGGATCACCTCGATGAGCGCCGAGGGTGCCCCGGCAGAATTCGAGCGCGGCCCGGACGTTGGCCACGGACCGATCGAGAGCGTCCACGGTCACGCGCACGACATCAACTATGACCTCGAGCACGACCTGTTGAAGCTCACCGGCGATAGCTGGCTGACCGACGGCTGCAACGAGATCAGCAGCCAATCCATCGTCTATGACATCGCCAACCAAAAGGTGCGTGCCGATGCCACGCCAGGCGGAGACACCCAGGTGCACGGCACGCTGCACGCGCACGCCGGCTCGCAGTGCAGTCCCGGTAGCGCCAAGCCATGACCCGACTGGTGGCGCAGTCGCTGCAGAAGAGCTACCGCGCGCACGAGGTGGTGCACGACCTGTCGCTGGAGATCAGCACCGGCGAGGTGGTCGGCCTGCTCGGCCCCAATGGCGCCGGCAAGACCACCGCTTTCTACATGATCGTCGGCCTGATTCCGGCCGACGGCGGCTCCATCCGGCTGGATGATCGGGATCTGACCGGCCTCAGCATCGATCAGCGCGCCCGCCTGGGCTTGGGGTACCTGCCACAGGAGGCCTCAGTGTTCCGCAAGCTCTCGGTCGCCGACAACATCATGGCAATCCTGGAGCTGCGCGATGAGCTGGATCGTGGGGCGCGCGAACGGCGCCTGGAGGAGCTGCTCGAGGAGCTGCGCATCGGCCACGTGCGCAACACCCGCGGGCTGTCGCTTTCGGGCGGCGAGCGTCGACGGGTGGAGATCGCGCGGGCGCTGGCGGCCGAGCCGCGCTTCATTCTGCTGGATGAGCCATTCGCCGGCGTCGATCCGCTCTCGGTGCTGGACATCCAGCGCATTATTCGCGAACTGGCGGCGCGCGGAATCGGGGTGCTGGTGACCGACCATAATGTGCGCGAAACCCTCGGTGTCTGCGGCCGCGCCTACATTGTCGATCGGGGCATAGTGATCGCTGCGGGCACTGCCGAGCAAGTCCTTGCCAACCCCCAAGTCCGTGAGGTGTACTTAGGTCAGGCTTTCCGCATGTGATTGATCGGAGTGTCCCTGATAGTCCTTATTACTCAGGCACTTGTGCATTATCCAGGGTCGGCACGGGACGGCGCAGGCACGTTTTGTGCTTAAGCCCTCGCTGCAGCTCAAGCTCGGTCAGCAACTGACGATGACTCCGCAGTTGCAGCAGGCCATCCGGCTGCTGCAATTGCCGACCATCGAGCTGCAGGCTCATATTCGCGAGCTGCTCGAATCCAACGTCATGCTGGAGCAGGATGAGGACGGCGAGACCGGCTCGTTTGAGAGCCTGTCGATCGCCGAGACCGCGCCCGAAACCGCCGCTCCGGTCGAGGAGTCCACGATCGAAGTGGTCGACGACGGCTGGTCGGATCAGTCAGTCGGGCCGGCGGAGAATCCCTGGAGCGGGGGCGGCAGCGGCGACGAGGATCGGCAGCAGGAATTCGCCGATGCCACCGGTCAATCGCTGCGCGAGCACCTGCTATGGCAACTCGAGCTGGCGCGACTCGATACACGCGATCTGGCCATCGGCCGAGCGGTGGTTGATGCCATCAATGATGACGGTTATCTGAGCGAGCCGCTGGACGTCATCGGCGCCAGTCTCAAACCGGAGCTCGATCCGAGCCCGGCCGACGTCGAGAAGGTGCTCTCGATCGTGCAGATGTTCGATCCACCGGGGGTCGGTGCGCGTTCGGTCAGCGAGTGTCTGCTGCTGCAGCTCGATCAGCTCGCGACCAGCACCCCGGGTCTGGCCAGTGCCAAGGCCATCGCCCGTCACCACCTGGAACTGCTGGCCGAGCGCGAACTGACCGCGCTGCGGCGCGTGCTGCGGAGCTCGGATGAAGAGCTGGAGACCGCGGTGGCGCTGGTGCGCGCCTGTCATCCCCGCCCCGGCTCAATCGTCAGCGGCAGCTCGCCCGAATACGTCGTGCCGGACGTGTTCGTGCGTCGTACGCCGCGCGGCTGGTCGGTCGAGATCAATGCCGCCACGTTGCCGCGCGTGCGCCTCAATCAATCGTACGCCAGCCTCGTGGGTCGCAATACCAGCCACGCCAGCATGCGGGCCCAGCTGCAGGAGGCGCGCTGGCTGCTCAAGAGCCTCGAGATCCGCAACGAGACGCTCACTAAGGTCGCGCGCTCGATCGTCGAGCGGCAGTGCGAATTCCTCGATCAGGGCGAGGAATACATGCGGCCGATGATCCTGCGCGACATCGCCGAGGCCATCGGCATGCACGAGTCCACGGTGTCACGGGTCACGTCGGGCAAATACATGCACACGCCGCGCGGCGTATTCGAGCTGCGCTACTTTTTTTCCAGCCAGGTCGAAGGCAACGACGGATCGGGCACCTCATCGACCGCGATTCGCGCCAAGATCCGCAAGCTCATTCGCGAGGAGAACCCGGCGACGCCGCTCAGCGACAGCCGCATCGCCGAGATCCTCTCCGGCGAGGGCATTCCGGTGGCGCGGCGCACCGTGGCGAAATATCGGGAAACGATGGGTCTAGCACCCTCCAACGAACGCAGGAAAGGCGGCGGCAAGTGACAACCACAAGGAGATCGGGCCATGCAATTGAACGTCACCGGACATCACGTCGAGATCACCACGGCCTTGCGCGACTACGTCGAGAAGAAGCTCGGGCGCATCATGCGTCACTTCGATCAGCTGATCGATAGCCACTTCGTCCTGACGGTGGAGAAACTGCAGCACAAGGCGGAGGCGACCCTGCACGTGCGTCGCGAGACGATTCATGCGTTGGCGATCGACGCTGACATGTATGCGGCCATCGACGCGCTGGCCGACAAGCTCGAGCGCCGGGTGCGCAAGCACAAGGAAAAGCTCTGTGATCATCATGCCCAGGAAGCACAGAAAGGCGCGCGCCTGTAGCGGCCTGCGCCGCGCTCGCGTGTGGCCGGCGCGCACCGCAGCCGGGACGGCGCCATGCGGCTGATTTTCCTCAGCGGCCTGTCGGGGTCCGGCAAGAGCGTGGCGTTGCACATGCTCGAGGACCTGGATTTCTACTGCATCGACAACATTCCGGCAGCGCTGCTCAAGCCGTTCATCTCGCACACCGTGCGTAGCACCTCGACCGCGTACCAGCGCACCGCCATCGGCATCGACGCGCGCAATCCCGGGGATGAGATTGCCACCGTTCCGACCTTGCTCGATGAGCTCAAGCGCAGTGGCATCCAGTGCGAGCTGGTGTTCCTGGTCACCAGCGACGAGGAGCTGCTGCGGCGATTCGCCGAGACGCGCCGCAAGCACCCTCTGACCCGTCAGGGCGAGAACCTGCGCGAGGCGATCGCGATCGAGCGCGGTCTGCTCGAACCGCTGGTGAATGCCGCCGACCTTCTGATCGATACTTCGCGCATGGGGGTGCACGACCTGCGCGACCTGATCAATCGCCGGGTCGGGCAGCGGCCGCGCGACCGCATGTCGGTGCTGGTCGAGTCGTTCGGGTTCAAGCACGGCATCCCCGGGGATGCCGATTTCGTGTTCGATGCGCGCGCGTTGCCCAACCCCTACTGGGAACAGACCCTGCGGCCGCTGACCGGTCGCGACGAGCCGGTGGCGCGCTTTCTAGAAGCGCAGCTGACGGTGGCGGCATTCATCGATGATGTCGCACGCTTCACCGAGGCACGCATCCCGGAGCACCAAGCCGCCAACCGACGTTACCTGACGATCGCGATCGGCTGCACCGGCGGTCAGCACCGCTCGGTCTACATCGCCGAGCAGCTGGCTGCGCGCATCGGCGCGCGCTGGCCGCAGGTCACGGTGCGGCACTCCGGTCTGCCGGAGTCGGTGCACCAACGGCGCGCCGCCGCCGGCGGCGACTAGAGCTGCCTTGCTAGCCGCCGGAGCGCTTG
>DASXYW010000118.1:0-10649 GCA_036502265.1 Steroidobacteraceae bacterium
GCCCGTTCAACAGCGTTGCCGCGGCCCGATCGATTTCCGCCAAATTGACATTGTCACGGCGTTCGGTGGCCGGAAACCGGATCGTGACGTTCAGATTGTTCCCGCGACCATCGCGGATATTGCTAACTCCGCTGTAGACACGCAACTGCTGCGAGGTCCGATCGTAAGCGACATCGATGTGCGGCAGTGCGAAGCCGTACCAATTGGCCAGCGACAGCCGGAACCAGCGCAGCTCGCCGTCCGCTCCGTGCTCGCCGCGCAGCACCCGCGCACTGAAATTCAGATAATGCAGCTCACTGGGCACCAGGAATGCAACCGGCGAGATGCCCGCGCAATTGAGCGCATCCCAGTGTTGGCGGACGAAGGCATCGAACCCGGCGTCGATCACTGCGTTCGGCGGTGCCGGTGCCGGCAGTAATGCCCGGCGCACTGGCGCGCCCGCAGCGGCCTGCGTGAATACCTCTCGCCGGCCGTTCAGGCTCTGCACACCCTCGCGATACCCGGCACGCCCATCGATCAGGTCGATGTCGGGGATGGCCTCCCCGGGGCCGGTGTCGACGTGCTTGCGCACAAACGCGGCGCCATCCGGACAGCTGTAGATCACCAGCCGCTGCTGCACGCCGTCACGCGTGTACAGCCAGTGCGACTCGCGGTACAGCCACGGCTCGTAGCCATCGGCATAGGCATAGCCCTGATAGAACTCCACGGCGCAGGCAGCGGCCGGCCCTATCATCGTCAGCACCGCAATCGCGACAGGTATTGGCTGCATACCAACGATAGTACGACGCCCAATCGGCATCGGATGCAGCGCGCCAGCCCTCCTCAATCGTCGAATGGATGGCGCAGTATGATGGTCTCGTCGCGGTCCGCGCCGGTGGAGATCAGATCCAGCGGCACACCGACCAGTGCTTCGATGCGCTCCAGGTAGCGACGCGCATTCTCGGGCAGTGCCGCATGCGAGGTCAGCCCGACGGTGCTGGTTTTCCAGCCGGGTAGCTCCTCGTACACCGGCGCCACGTCGGCGTAAGCATCGGCGATCAGCGCCCGATCACCGCCACCCTGGCCGCGCGGGCGGTAACCGACGCACACCCGGATGATGTCGAGCCCGTCGAGCACGTCCAGCTTGGTCATGCAAAGGCCCGATACGCTGGAATGAATGATGGCGCGGCGCAGAGCCACGGCGTCGAACCAGCCGCAGCGCCGACGCCGCCCGGTTACCGAACCGAATTCGTGACCGACGCGCGACAGGTGTTCGCCATATTCGTCGAACAGCTCGGTCGGGAAAGGCCCGGCCCCGACCCTGGTGGTGTAGGCCTTCACGATGCCCAACACGTAATCGAACATCCGTGGCCCGATGCCGGTGCCGGTGGCAGCGCCCCCGGCGGTGGTATTGGACGAGGTGACGAACGGGTAGGTGCCCACATCGACATCAAGCATGGCGCCCTGTGCACCCTCAAACAGAACGTTAGCGCCGCGTGCGCGCAGGCGCGCGAGCGTTTCGGTGACGTCGATCAGCAGCGGCCTCAGGCGCTCGGCGTAGTCGAGCTGCTCATCCAGGGTGCGCTGGAGATCGACCGGCGGCTGGGCAAAATATCGCTGCAGCACGAAGTTGTGGAAATCGAGCAGTTCACCGAGCTTGACCGCGAAGCGGTCGGGCTCAAACAGGTCGGCGACGCGTACCGCCCGGCGCGCCACCTTGTCCTCGTACGCCGGACCGATGCCACGCCCCGTGGTGCCGATCGCATTCACGCCGCGGGCCGATTCGCGCGCCCGATCAAGCGCGGCGTGCGACGGCAAGATCAACGGGCAAGTCGGTGAGATGCGCAGCCGCTCGAACACCGGCACGCCCTGCTCGATCAGCATGCGGGCCTCGCCGAATAGGGCCGGAAGTGACAGCACCACGCCGTTGCCGATAAAGCACTCGACCCCGTCGCGCAGAATTCCCGAGGGAATAAGCGACAAAATGGTCTTGCGACCAGCGATCACCAGCGTGTGACCGGCATTGTGACCGCCCTGAAAGCGCGTCACCGCGGCGGCGCGCTCGGTCAGCAGATCGACGATCTTGCCTTTGCCCTCATCGCCCCACTGAGTGCCGATGATAATGACAAAGCGGCCCATCAGGAGCGCACCAGAAACAGAACCAGCAGGCCTACCAGCATGCTTGCAAGACCGAGAATGCGCATCTCACGCTCTTCCACTGCCGCCATTCGTGACAGCAATCGTTTCATGCCCGCCGGATTGATGAACGGAAGGATGCCCTCAATGATGCACACGATCGCGAGCGCAGCCAACAAGTCGGTCCAGTCCAGCGCCACGAATCACCCGCGAAGTGTGTCAGTGCCCGCCGGGACTGTGCAGGTATTTGAAGAAGTCGCCTGACGGAGTGATCACCAGGATATCCCCATCGCGACCGAGAGTATTCTTGTAGGCCTGCATGCTGTGGTAGAACGCTGCGAACTCCGGGTTACGGGCCGAGACGCGCGCATAGATCGCTCCGGCACGAGCGTCGGCTTCGCCGCGGATGCGCTGCGATTCGCGGGTGGCATCGGCCAGTAACTCAGCGCGCTTGCGTTCGGCGTCGGCCCGGATTTTCTCTGCGTCCTCGACGCCGCCGGCGCGCAGCTGCTGCGCTTGGGCGACCTCGGTCTGCTCCATGCGCTGGTACACCGAGCTCGCCACATCATCGGTCAGATCGATGCGCTGCAGCCGCACGTCCACCAGCTCGATACCAAAGCGCGAGGCGGCCGCGGCAATATCGGCATAGGCGGCGTCACTGAGCGTACCGCGCTGCGCGGCAATCACCTTGACCAGCGGCTGCCCGGCGACCGCGCTTTTCAGACGGTCACGAGTCACATCCGCGAGCCGCAGCGCAGCCAGATCCTGGTCGCCGCCGGTGGCCTGAAAGAACGCTCGCACATCCGCCAGCCGCCACTTGAGGTAGAAATCGACGCTCAGCGCCATCCGGTCGCTGGTGAGGAAGCTCTCGCCCGGAAACACGCGCGTCAGGATGCGCCGATCGAACACGTGCAGTTCATCCAGCGGCGGCTTGAAGTGCAGTCCGGCCGATTCCTGTACCGCGTCGATCTTGCCGAAGCGAGTGCACAGCGCGCTCTCGTCCGGATTGAGTACGTACGCCGAACGCCATAGCAGTATCGCGACCAACGCGATCGCGAGCGCAAGACCGGCGCGCGCCAGCATCAGCGCTCCACCCGTTCGCGGCTGCGCGAGCGGTCGGCCGGGCGATCACTACCGTCGGCGCCGGAACTGGAACTGCCGGCCGCAGCGGCCGGCGCGGCAGTGTTGCCGGTACTGGGCGCCGCCGCCCCGGTGGTCGGTACCGCATTGCCCGGCGCCGCGCTGCCCGCAGCGGCAGGGGCCGCGGCACGGACCGCCTCGGTCAGCTTGTCGAGCGGCAGATACAGCATGCTGCCATTGCCGCTCTTGGCATCGATGAAGATCTTGCGAGACCGCGTCAGCACGCTCTCCATGGTGTCGATGTAAAGGCGATTGCGCGTCACCTCGGGCGCCTGTGCGTAGGCGTTGGCCAGCTCGGTGAAGCGCTCGGCGTCGCCGTCGGCGTTGGCGACGGTTTGCGCCGCGTACACCTGGGCGTCGGCCAGCTGATGCTGGGCGGTGGCTTGCGCCTTCGGCAGAATGTCATTGGCGAAGGCCTGAGCATCGGCGATCGCGCGACCGCGATCCTCGGTCGCCTTCTCGGTGTCGTGCTGGGTCGACAGCACGGCATCGGGCAGCTGCACATCGGTCATATTGAGTGCGGTGACGCGGATGCCGGCACGATAGCTGTCGAGCGCCTGTTGAATGTGCGTAAGCGCCTCATCGGTCACCTGACCGCGCGCATCACCGGACAGCAGCGAGGCCAGATCGTGTCGAGCCACGAGCTGGCGCAGCATGGTCGCGCCAGTCTGAGCCAGCGTCAGCTGCGGTTCGTGCACTTCGAACAGGTACTGTTTCGGATCGTCGATGCGATATTGGATCGACCAGCCGATGTCGATCAGGCTCTGATCGGCGGTCAGCATCAGTCCTTTGGATTCGATCGACTGGATGTTGCCGACATTGAGTTTTTGCATGGTCTCGATCGGCCATGGCCAGTGCCAACCGTGGCCTGGCTGCTCAATACCCAGATAACGACCGAACTGCTGCACTACGCCGCGCTCGGAAGCATCGATCTGATAGACGCCGCTCGCCAGCCACATCAGCACCGCCAGCAGAACCAGCGCCACGGCCGCCGTTCCCCCGCCTCGGCCGGGCCGCCACAACCGCTGCACGCGCTGCTGCCAGCGCCGCAGCATCTCGTCCAGCGAATTATCCGGGGCGCCGCGATTGGGCGGTCGCGGCTTGTCTTCGTTCGGCTGATTCCAGGCCATGCGCGCTGCTTCAGGAGCGTATCGCCGCCGGCCGCGGCGGAGCCGCAGGATCTACCTGGCGCGCCGCAGTCGATGCCGCGTTCGGTGCCGGGCGCGGCTGCGCCTCGAGCAGTCGCACGCCCGGCAAGGCGGCCCAGCCGGCAAGTTCTTTCGCGGGCAATTCCACCAGCAGCTCGATCGCACCGTCATCGAGCGCGCGCTCGTCCCGAACCACATCGGCAGCATGCAGGCGCGCGCGCAGCGCGCCCGCCTCGGGCGGCAGTTGCATCCACAGGCGCTGCACGCGCAATTCGAGCCGCTCGGCAATGGCCTCGCGCAGCAACGACACCCCCTCGCCTGTAGCCGCGCAGATCCAGACCGCACACGGCTGACCGTCCACGCTGCGCTCGAGGCGCGCCTCGAGCTTAAGCCGGTCGATCTTGTTGTAGATCCGCAGCTGCGGAATGAGGCCCGCGCCGATCTCCGCCAGCACCGTGTCGACCTGCTCGATGCGCTCCTCGCGGCGCGGATCGCTGGCGTCGACTACGTGCAGCAGCAGCTGCGCCTCGCGCGCCTCCTGCAGCGTCGACTGGAACGCCGCCACCAGTTCGTGCGGCAGCTCGCGAATAAATCCGACCGTGTCGGCCGCCACTACCGAGGCGCCGCCGGGCAGACGCAGCCGCCGTACGGTCGGATCGAGCGTCGCGAACAGCTGATCGGCCACGAATACCTCGCTGCCGGTCATTGCATTGAATAGCGTCGACTTGCCGGCGTTGGTGTAGCCAACCAGTGCGACCGATGGCACCGGAATCTCGGCGCGGGTGCTGCGCCCGGTGGCGCGCTGCTGTTTGAGCCGCTCGAGTCGCTGCGTCACGGATCGCACGCGCGCATTGAGCAGACGACGGTCGGTCTCGAGTTGGGTCTCGCCGGGACCGCCGCGCACGCCGATACCGCCCTTCTGCCGTTCCAGATGGGTCCAGCCGCGCACCAGGCGGCTTGACAGGTGCTTGAGTTGTGCCAGCTCGACTTCGAGCTTGCCTTCGAAGCTGCGCGCGCGGCGCGCAAAGATATCGAGGATCAGTCCACTGCGATCCAGCACCCGCACGCCGCTCAGGCGTTCGAGGTTGCGCTGCTGACTGGGACTTAGCCGATGATCGAACAGGATCATCTCGGCCTGCTCGTTGCGCACCGTGGCGGCAATCTGCTCGGCCTTGCCGCTGCCGACGAAGTAACGCGAATCGGGCCGCTGACGTCGACCAGTGACCGTGGCTACCGGCTGGGCACCGGCGGAACGAGCCAGCTGTTCAAACTCCTCCAGATCCTCGTGCTTGACCGGCGAGCCCAGGCCAAGGCGCACCAGTACAGCACGCTCAGGGACGCGTGGGCGTTCGAACATGCCTCTGACTGCTTGCGCTCGTCATTCCGCCGTGGATTCGGTCACGCTGGTCTCTTCGACCGCGAGCCGTACAGCGCGTGCCGGCACGACGGTGGAGATGGCGTGTTTGTACACCATCTGGCTAACGGTGTTCTTGAGCAGCACTACAAACTGATCGAAAGAATCGATCTGCCCTTGGAGCTTGATGCCGTTGACCAGATAGATCGATACCGGCACGTGCTCCTTGCGCAGCGCGTTCAGGAAGGGGTCCTGTAGTGATTGGCCCTTGGCCATGGGATTCTCCTTATTTTTCAATTAGTTTTATTTCTCAATGGGTCTGTGAATCGCCGGCGCTATTCGAGCGCTCGATGTGAGTAAATCGTGGGGAGCAGTGGTCTTGCGTTGCATTCTATCACCGCGTTGGGGAGACGGTCATGCGAACACCGTCTCACGTATGCTGCGAGCAACAATTGCCGACAGTCCTACAGTGTCCGCGGGCAGCACTGTCATGCCCGGTTCGCGCCGCAACCACGTGAGCTGTCGCTTCGCGAGCTGCGAAGTCGCAATCACTGCCCGTCGTATCGCTTCGTCGAGACTGCATTTTCCGGCACAGTACTGCCATAGCTGCCGGTAGCCGACCGCGCGCAGCGCCGGAGTGTTCTCATTCAGATCAGCACGCGCATGCAGCGCGCGCACCTCGTCGACCAGCCCCGCCTGCAACATGGCATCGAAGCGTTGCGCCAGTCGGCGCTTCCAAGCCGCGCGATCCGTGGGTAGCAGTGCGTAGCGCAACCAGAGAAATTCTTCACGCGCACCGCGCGTGCGATGTTGCCAACGCGAGATCGGCGTGCCGGTCAATCGATGCACTTCGAGGGCGCGCTGAATGCGCTGTGCGTCATTCGGATCGATGCGCGCCGCGGCCGCAGGATCGATGTGCGTCAGCTCAGCGTGCAGCGCCGGCCAGCCGACGCTGGCGGCGTGCGCGTCGAGCTCGCGTCGCAGGGCCGCGGAGGCTGCCGGCAGCGTAGCCAGACCCTGGTACAGCGCCCGTAGATACAACATCGTGCCACCGACTAGCAGCGGCAGCCGGCCACGCTGCTGCAGATCCGAAATCAAGGCCCGCGCATCGCGCACGAATTCGCCGGCCGAGTAGCTCTGCGCCGGATCGCGAATGTCGATCAGGTGGTGCGGCACGCGCGCCCGCGCTTCACGGCTCGGCTTGGCGCTGCCGATGTCCATGCCGCGATACACCAGCACCGAATCCACACTGATGAGTTCCACTGGCAGATCCGATTGCAGCGACTCAGCGAGCTGCAGCGCCAGAGCGCTCTTGCCGCTGCCGGTGGGGCCGGTCAGCACCAGTACCGGCGGTTGTGATGGGCGCGGCATCGGCCGCGACGCACCAACCGCCACTCATCGTCCTCGCAGAAACAGCTGATCGATCTCGCGCAATGACAGCCGCAGCCAGGTTGGCCGACCGTGATTGCACTGGCTCGAGCGCTCGGTGTGCTCCATCTGACGCAACAGCGCGTCCATCTCACTCAGGCTCAAGGTACGCTGCCCGCGGATTGCCGCGCGACAGGCTATGCCGCCGAGGATGCGATGCGCGGCACCGTCCAAATGATGCCCGCCGTCCTCGCTGCTGATTTCGCGTGCCAGCTGGCCGATGGTCGCTGCGAGGTCGACGCCGGTCAGCAGAACCGGCACCCGGCGAATTGCAATGCGCTGCGGACCGTGACGCTCGAGCTGGAATCCAACGCGCTCGAACTCGGCGCTCTCGTGCAACAGCGCATCGATCTCGTGTTCCGCGGCGGCGACGATGATCGGCTCAAGTAGCAGCTGCGATGCGGGCTCGGCGTGGTCGTACTGCGCCTTGAGCTGCTCGTACAGGACGCGCTCGTGCGCCGCGTGCGAGTCCACCAGAATCAGCCCTTCGCGGCTTTGCGCCAGGATATACAGGCCGTGCAGCTGGGCAATCGCGATGCCAAGCGGTTGATGGTCGGCCTCCGGCGCGGCCGCCATGAGCGCCTGCGCGATCGCCAGGCCGCTGCGCGCCGCCACCTGATTGAGGCGCGGGTCCATCGCGCTTTCGCGCACCGTGAACGGCAACGGCGCTGAGATCGAGGGCGAATCGGCAAGTGGTGACGGCAGGCTCGAGACTGACACCGGGCGAGTGCCGGCGAGCGCGCGCTCGATGCTGCGAAAGACACCGTCATGCACCGCCCGGCTGTCGCGGAATCGCAGTTCGAGCTTGCTTGGATGCGCGTTGACGTCCACGTGACGCGGATCAAGCGTCAGGTACAGCAGGTAACTGGGATGCCGACCGTGGTACAGCACGTCGCGATACCCCAGGCGCACTGCGTTGGCCAGCACCCGATCGCGCACCGCGCGCGCATTGACGAACCAGTACTGCTGATCGGCCTGCGAGCGGGACGCCGTCGGCAGCCCGAGCCATCCGCGAAGCCGCAGCGGGCCGGCTTGCTGCTCGATGGCCAGCGCCTGGGCGCGAAACTCCGGGCCGATGATCTGATCGATGCGGCGCTCGACATCAGCCGGCTCGAGCGCGCGCGCCACATCCAGCACCTCGCGGCCATTGTGACGCAGGCGCAGCGCGACCGCGGGCGACGACAGCGCCAATCGCTCGACCTGTCGCAGGATATGGCCGAACTCGGTGGCCTCGCTGCGAACGAACCGTCGCCGCGCCGGCACGTTGTAGAAAAGGTCGCGGACTTCGACGCTGGTGCCGACCGGGTGCGCGGCCGGCGCCATACCCGAGCGCACTCCGCCGTCCACCTGCAACTGGTGACCCTGGTCGCGGTCCGGGGTGCGCGAACACAGGCACAGTCGGGCCACCGACGCGATCGAGGGCAACGCCTCGCCCCGAAACCCGAAGCTGGCAATGCCCTCAAGATCATCCAAACTGGCAATCTTGCTGGTGGCGTGGCGCTCAACGGCCAGCGCCAGATCGGCCTCGTCCAGGCCGCAGCCATCGTCACGCACCCGGATCAGTCCGAGGCCGGCACGCTCGATGTCGATCTCGATGCGCCGGGCGCCGGCGTCGAAGGCATTCTCGACCAGTTCCTTAACCACCGAGGCCGGACGCTCGATGACCTCGCCGGCCGCGATTTGATCGATCAGGTTGGCTGACAGAACGCGTATCGGCATCGCGGCAGCACCCGCACAGACCCGGTGGCTGGGAACTGTCGCAGTGTACACACTGGCATCTGCCGCGGGCGCTTCAGGGCGCGGCGAGCGAATACCGATCTGAGCAGGCTTAGAAGCCGCTGCGCGCCAGCTCGGCGTCCGCCTGCGTGCCGGAATCGCGGCCGCGCGCGTATTCGCTGCCATCGGGCGGGAACTTGCGGAAGTAACTCAGCACGCCGCTGAAAATCGCTTCCGCCAAGTGCTGCTGCTCCGCGGGGGAGCGCAGTTTGCGCTCCTCGCCGCCATTGGAGATATAGGCGGTCTCGACCAGCAGTGACGGCATGAACGGCGACTTGAGCACCACGAATGCTGCCTGTTGGACCTCGCGCTTGCGCACCGCGCCAACGCGATCGAGTGCCCCGAGCACCCGGCCGGCAACTTCGACGCTCTGGCCGATGTTGGCGTTCTGCTGCGCGTCGAGCACCACCGAGCGCACGTCGGCACGCTGAGCGGTGAGCCAGCCGCCACCCTTGAGGTCGGCGGCATTCTGCTGCTCGGCCAGAGTGCGTGCCGCCTCACTGGAAGCTCCGCGCTCTGACAGGATGTAGACCGAGGCGCCGGAGACGCCGTGATCGCGGACCGCATCGGCGTGAATCGACACGAACAGGTTGGCGTGCGCCGACTGGGCCCGATCCATGCGGTCGCGCAGCGCCACGAAGTAATCCCCATCGCGTGTCAGCACCGCGTGCATCCCGGATTCGCGATCGATGCGTGCGGCCAGCGCCCGCGCGATGGCCAGCGTGACGACTTTCTCGTGCGTGCCGGACAGGCCGGTGGCCCCGGGATCATCCCCGCCGTGACCCGCATCCACCGCCACGACGATGTTGCGCCCCGGCAGCGGGGCGTGCGCCACGCGCACACCGCGCGGGGGCTGCGCCGGGGCGATCGGCGCATCCGGCACGCTGCTCGCGGCGGGCGGTGGCTCGGCGGCGATCTCGGCGGCGCCGACCCCTTCGGGCGTCACCCCGAGCGCAATGCGTAACTGATAATGATTGGCGCGCGTCAGCGCCTGCATCTGCGGCTCCAGCGCCGAGCGCAATTCCAGCACCAGCCGCAGTCCACGCCCGCCACGCTCCCCGGAGCGCACCATGGTAACCACGCCATTGGAAGCAGGCTTCGGCAAACGGGCCTGGCGACGGGTTGCGGGCAGATCGATCACCAGGCGTTCCGGACCGGTGAGCCGAAATAAGTGCGGCGCGACCGGACCGGACAGCGTCAGGGTCAGGACTGCGCTCTGGGCATCGCTCTGCAGCGCGAGCTGCTGCAATTCGGTGGCATCGGCTGGCTTTGCGGCGCCCAGCGCCAGCCCGGCAAACATCAGCGCCGTGATACTCAGATCACGTCTGCGATAAAGACCCAATCGATCGGTCAAACTCTCGTCCCCCGGTCCTTATCGCGCGACTGTAAGCTGACTGCGAGCACATTTCAATGATAATTAGAAAGATACGAGCTTAACCTCAACTCATATCTGCTTCGGCATTGCCTGCGTCGTGCCGGCCAGCCATGTTTCGCCGGCCTGCGAGCGGGCCTGGAGCTGCGCCCGGCGCCCCGCGATCGCAGGATCCGGATCGGTGGTCAGCGTCAGGGCCAGGTCCGGCGGCGGCAGACTCGCCCCCGCTCGCTCCGGCCACTCGAGCAGCAGCAGCGTGCGGCCACCCAGATAGTCGCTCAGACCGAGTGGTTGCAGTTCCCGCGCGCCACTCAGG